>OMIJ01000139.1 GCA_900299065.1 Hyphomicrobiales bacterium | reverse complement strand
GGCTCGGAGATGTCTATAAGAGACAGGGGAATCACACTGCCACCACGCTGCGAGAAAAAAAGTCCGCGCCGCTTCTGAATGTCTATTTTCGATCAAGAGAGAGAATTGGTGGAGCCAGACGGAATCGAACCGACGACCTCTTCAATGCCATTGAAGCGCTCTCCCAACTGAGCTATGGCCCCATGGTCTGCTGGACTGATCCTGAAAGATCTGTCTTCGACCCGCATGACCCTTGGGTGGGGTCATGGGCGCTGGCTGTGAGACCAGACTGCGGCGGGTATAGCCGCAAGATGGCCGCTTCACAAGCCCATCGTCCAATTTCTATTCAGAAATCGGACAGAGGGTCACGATTCCTCATCGTCCTCGATATCGCCGTCGATCAGGCCGGCCACATCATCGTCATCCTCTTCCTCTTCTTCGAGGAAGGTTTCATCGGCGCCGTCATCATCCTCGATCTCAATATCATCGGTGACGGCAGCTGCAGCCTTGCTGTCAGCGGCATCTGCATCTTCCAGCGAAACCAGATCGGCAGCGGATTCTGCCTCGGGCTCATCATCAGCAGCTGCGCGCGCCTGGGCGCGTGTATTAGCTGGCACCTGATAGACCGCGCCGCATTTGGGGCACAGGATCGGGTCCCGTCCCATATCAAAGAATTTCACGCTGCAATTCTGGCACTGCCGCTTGCTGCCGAGTTCGGGTTTAGCCACGACTGTTTGATCCCTGGAGCCGAAATTGAAATTTGATCTGCTTTCGGATCAGTACACCTCACCGAAAGCCAAGCCGCTCGTTAGTCGCGCTTGGCGCGCCTGTCAAATGAGAAGTTTTACCAAGCTGCGACCTTGGCCTCCCATAAGCCCTGACGCAGCGCCCGGGCTCAGACTTTGGGCTCGAATCCGCCCTCTGCCGTCAGCCTAAGCTGCTGCTGGGCCAGAGCCATAGCCCAGCGGGCTGTGGGCACAATCGCCCCAAAGGAAAAAATATGCGGCGTCACCTCGCCAAAAGCGCGGCCAGCCTTGGCCTCCACCAGAGCGCGGATGAGCGGATCTGGCGCCACAGAGCGAAAGGCTTGCTGGATCAATCCACTACGCTTGGCCAGTGCCTCCGCAGAGGCGCGCACACCGCATTTGCTGGCAAATTTCAGCCAGGTCATCAGGCTGGTGGGGCCTGCAAAGCCAATGCGCACCGGCATGGTCAAGCCGCGTGCACGCACCCAATCCAGCCAATTCAGGATGGGATCAATGTCAAAGCAAAATTGGGTCACCACATAGGCCTCAAGCTCAGCGCCCTGCAGGGCGGCCAATTTGCTCACAAGGCTCCATTCCACTTCTTCAGAGGTAAGTGCGGGGTGGCCTTCGGGAAAGCCAGGCAGGCCAACGCGCTCAATGCCATTGGCTTGAATAAGGCCTGATTCGATCACCTGCAGCGCATCATGCACAGAGCCTTTTGCCTGTCCCGTATCGCCGCCAATCAACATAATGGTTTTGACGCCTGCTTCATCATGCAAACGCTTGAGCAGGGAATCAACGGCGCGCAACGAATCAAAATGGCGGGCGGCAATATGCGGGACAGGCGTGAGCCCAGCCTGAACTAGATCTTGCGCGGTGGCGACAAGTTCGGTGGGATCGCGACCCGGTAAAGCTGTGACATAGACCTCCATGCCCGGCATAAGCACAGAGCCCAAAGCACGATTATCGGCAAGGCTGGGGCGCGTGACTTCAAAGGTCACTTGCCGCATGAATTGGCTGATGAGTGCCAACAGCACATTCTCATCCAGCGGCACATGGGGCGCGTCATTGATCTGCGCGATTGGTTTGGGGAATGTCACATTCGTCTCCAGCTAATCACGACGGCGCGAAATCACAAAAGATTCATCATAGAACCAGAGCCCGCCATGCTCTTGCAGCACCTGACGCGTGGCTTCGAGATAATCACCACGCGCCACAACGGGCGCGAGACGCTCATCTTCCACTTGCGCGACATAGATTGCAGCATTCCATGCGGCGAACAGGGTGGAAGTGCCAATCGAGCCTTCCACCTCACTGGGCAGAGTGTGCATGTCATAGCGAAACAGCGAGCGCGTATCGGAATTGGCGTTGAAATTGAAATCACGTGCCGCCACGCCCAATTCTGTTTTCACGACCTTGAGCAGATCATGGCGATCGGTGATGAAGGGCTGATCATTGGGCCAGACCTTATGCACAATCTCCATGCCCGGATCATGGCCATAAGAATGAATGCCAATGAGCCGGCCACCGGGACCCAGCGCCCGCACCAGCGGTGCGATGACGCGGCGCGCCTTGAATTCGGTCGAGGCTCTGGCGCGATAAGGCTGTGAGGCAATCACAAGATCATAATTGGCTGCGGTCGCTCCCAGACGCGGAATGATCGGATCGAGCAGGAAACGATGATCGTCACGATAGAGAACCAGCACAACCGGACGTTCATAAACCGAGCCACCTGTTTGCGGATTGACAGTGGCTTTCCAATTGGCCGCCAAAAACGGCTCAAGCGCGGTGATCTGTTCTTCAAAACTGTGTGATGTATTGCCGCGCAGCGCCACTTCATGCCAGACTAGGCTGGAGGCAGCTTTTAGCGAGCGCACAGACAGGCGCGGCGCATCCGCATAGGCCATATTGGTGAGCACCAGCACTGTGCCGGGATGTTCAAAAAACCGATCGGCCATTTTCTGCAAGGTCAGGCGCACATCTTCCAGACTGATCTCTTTGCCTGCAATGAAGAAAGGCATAGTGGGAAAGCGATCATGCATAGAGCGCATGACGCGTGCGAGCACAGATCCATCGCCAACACCCGCATCAAAGACACGCAAAGCGGGCGGGCGGGGATGCAGATTGGCCAATTCCAGCGAGACACGATTGGCAATCTCCCATTTCTCGCTGCAGGTATTGACGAAGAGAAGATATTTCTGACGATTGTCATAGAATCGAAAATTCTGCCGCGCATCGACACTGGGTTCATTGGTGACGCGCGTGATCTGACGCTCTGCAGGTGGAGTGTTCAATTCTTCTGCAGCGAGCGAAGCCAGAGCCTGATCTCTTGTGCTGGATTGCTGCTCTGCAGTTGGACCTAAAGCCGTTTCCTGATGGCGGGCGGCGGGCGGGCGCCGTTGCACAAGCAAACTCCGTCCCTCGCCTGCGGGATGGGCCGCCATATAACCGCGGATACGATCCAGGGTCTCGGTGGTGATGCGTCCGCCATTGCGCAAACGCGAGACAAGCTTGCCGTCATTGATCGCAGCTCGACCAAAGGTGGATTCGGCCAGGCCAACCTGACGGCAATAATCGCTGATCTCCAGCAATAATGGCTCTAATTTCACAACGCCTCCAGATCCCTTTGGATTTGACCGTGAGGCAAAATGTTGTGCTCCCTTGTTTCGGTCAACCATATTATTTCCCACTCAAAAAGTGGGAGATTAGTGGGATGTCTTTTGACTGCCCTGTGCTCTGGGCAAAAGCACTCTGGCCAGAGCACATCCTGCATGGCAAACCCAATGCATGTCTCGCGGTGCCGAATCAGTTCTCCAGACTTTGCGACGCCCCCAGCTTGGGCGTTTGCAATTGCATGATTTTAGATCCTATCGCGATCTCGATCAGGCCTTTTCTGCAAGGCTGATTGCGCTAACGGGGGAGAATGGCGCTGGCAAAACCAATATTCTGGAGGCCATTTCCCTGCTGACCGCCGGGCGTGGCTTGCGCCGGGCTGATCTGAATGCATGCGCCCATGATCAGGGGGCGGGTGGCTGGGCCCTTTCGGCACATTTTCAGGATCAGGGTGACACAATCCAATTGGGAACAGGTATTGAGCCTGCTCATAATGGTCAGACCCAAGGTCGGCGCTATCGCATGGATCGCGCACCGATCAGCTCAATCCGCGCTTTTGCCGATCATGTGCGCATTGTCTGGCTGACTCCGGCCATGGATGGGCTATTCACAGGCCAAGCGGGCGATCGGCGCCGCTTTCTTGATCGGCTAGTTCTGGCGGTCGATGCCGATCATGGCACAAGAGTGAATGGCCTTGAAAAAGCGCTGCGTAACCGCAATCGCTTGCTAGAGGAAGGGGCTCGTGATCCGCTCTGGCTTGATGCGGCTGAAAAGGAAGTGGCGGAACTGGCCATTGCCGTGGCTGCCGCCAGAGCCGAAACCGTCGCCCGCCTCAGTAGCCTGATCTTGTCGCGGCGCGATGATCAATCCTGCTTTCCCTGGGCGCAGATGGCACTGACTGGCGAGGTGGAAACGCTGGTCACACAACGCCCCGCGCTCGAGGCAGAAGAGACCTATCGTCAGACCCTGCGTCTCAACCGCGCCCGCGATGCGGCGGCCGGGCGCACTTTGATCGGCCCGGAGACCAGCGATCTACTTGTCCATCACGGCCCCAAGCAAAGACCCGCAGCGCAATCCTCGACCGGCGAGCAAAAGGCGCTTTTGGTTGGCTTGGTTCTGGCGCATGCGCGACTGGTTGCCGAAATGAGCGGCATTGTTCCACTTGTCCTATTGGATGAGATAACTGCCCACTTTGATCCCATGCGGAGAGCGGCGCTTTTTTACGCTTTGGAAGAATTGGGTGGGCAGGTCTGGAT
>OMIJ01000138.1 GCA_900299065.1 Hyphomicrobiales bacterium | reverse complement strand
GCATTCATGCGCGCGATCGGACTGAACCCTGAGGCGCATCAGCAATTGCGCGAGACGGAGTTCTACACATCGCACGAAGCTCTCTTGCTCGGTTTTGAACAGGCGCTCACGCGGGTGGATTCGACTACGGGTGACCATTATGCCACCTCTGGCCATATGATCTGGATTGGAGACCGGACGCGTCAATATGATCATGCCCATGTCGAATTTTGTCGTGGCGTGAAAAATCCCATCGGCCTCAAATGCGGCCCCTCACTCAAGCCTGATGATCTTCTGCGCCTGATTGATATTCTCAACCCACAGGATGAAGCAGGTCGCCTCACACTCATCTGTCGCTTTGGTCATGACAAAGTGGGCGAGCATTTGCCCGGCCTCATTCGCGCCGTTAAACGCGAAGGGCGCACCGTTGTTTGGTCCTGTGATCCTATGCATGGCAATACGATCAATGCGGCGGGCGGGTACAAGACTCGCCCCTTCGAACGTGTCATGGGCGAGATCCGCAATTTCTTCGCCGTGCATCAATTGGAAGGCACACATGCGGGTGGTGTCCATCTGGAAATGACCGGCAAAAATGTGACTGAATGCCTTGGCGGGGCGCGTGAAATCTCCGAGCTTGATTTGCATGATCGCTATCACACCCATTGCGACCCGCGCCTGAATGCCGAGCAATCCATTGAGGTTGCCTTTCTGATTGCCGAATTGCTTAAGGCCGGAAGAGCCGGTAAACCTGCCCTGATCCGCGCAGCAGAATAGGCTGTGCGGAGCTGAGTGAGCGGCAGGGGAGAAGCAAGTGTTGAGGCTGATTTATGCGTTCCGCAACACTTGTGCGGGTTTTTGGCATGCCGGTCGCACTGAGCGCGCCGTTCAGGAAGAAATGGTGCTGCTGATCCTGGCCCTGCCCTCTGCCTGGTTTCTGGGTACCGGAATATGGGACCGCGTCGCCATGTTGGCCTCAGTCCTCCTATTGCTGGCGATTGAATTGCTCAACACTTGTGCTGAAAAGCTTTGTGACCATGTTACCCCAGCGATCCATCCGCAGATCAAAATCGTCAAGGATATGGGCTCGGCGGCAGTCTTTTGTGCCATACTTATATGTCTGCTTGTTTGGGGCGGCGCATTGGCCTTGCGTCTGGGACTGATCACATCCTGAAGCTCGAAAGACTGCCCTTGTATTCATGCAAGTTCAATTTTCACTCTGACCCGCCATATCCTCTTAACCAAAATGGCTTTGATCGAGGATCATATGTCGCACTCTCTCATGCCCACCCTTTTTGTCTCGCATGGCTCCCCCATGATCATGCTGGAGCAAAGCCCGGCGCGCGATTTTCTCAGCTCACTGGCGCAAAGTCTGCCACGCCCTCGAGCCATTCTGATCGCCTCGGCCCATTTTGACAGTCGTGAGCCAGCCTTGAGCGCAGATGTCCAACCGCAGATGATTTATGATTTTGGCGGCTTTCCTCGCCCGCTCTATGAAATCACTTATCCCGCCCCAGGCGCGCCGGCTCTGGCACAAGAGGCCGTGGATTTGCTCAAAGCAGCTGGCCTGCCGGCCCATCTCAAGACCAATCGCGGCTTTGATCATGGCACCTGGACGCCTTTAAAGCTGATGTATCCGCAGGCTGATATCCCAATCGTCCAATTATCGATCCAGTCTCATTCTGATCCTGCCCATCATATCGCTATGGGCAAGGCACTGCGCGGCCTGCGCGCCAAAGACATATTAATCATGGGATCGGGCACGCTGACCCATAATCTCTATGCCTTCATGCAAGTGCGCAATGCACCCGATACACCCACGCCTGTCTGGGTCTCGGACTTTGGCAATTGGGTTCAAAAAGTCGCCGAATCTGGCGATACAAGCTCCATGGCGCGCTATCGGCAATTGGCGCCCTATTTCAAAGAAAATCATCCTACAGATGATCACTTCCTCCCCTTCCCCTTTGTCATGGGCGCGGCAGGCGAAGGCGCACAAGGCAAGCGCATTCACACCAGCGCACAAAGCGGCATTATGCTGATGGATGCCTATCGCTTCGACTAAGTCTTCTTCTGTTCAGGCTCGAAGATGAGAGTCTTGATCGTCACCGGCACCATATGAGATGGCACACGCATGCGGCCGATATCGACATAATCGAAATCGCGCAGCACCAATCCGTCAAGGATCAAAAGCTCAGTCTCAATGCCAATCTCCTGCAATAGAATGGCGCCAAGCGACAAAGCCGCATCACCCTCAAGCATAATGTAGAGATTGGTTTTGGCTCTGATGAGATCCTCAAGACCAATGGCGAGCCCTTGTGCAAAGGCCAGCAAGCGCTCATGCGAAGGCTCACCGCGCCAGCGAAAAGCAAATACCATTTCTTCATCATCTGCCAGCCGATCAAACGCAGCACGATGATGCTTGATCGCTTGACCTAAACGGGCTGGATCAATTGGCTGCAAGAAATCAATAACGGGATAAAGCACAGGCAAATTGCGTCGCGGCAAGAGCGCAGCATGAGAGCTGATGGTTGATGTCTGACCGCTCAACTGTAAGGAATATTCGGATGCACCCAGCACAGTGGCGCGAATACATTCTTGCGCGGGCAAGAGCGTCCAGGGCAGGCCTTGCACCTCAAAAATTACTCTGAGCGCCTGCGCCAAAAAGAAACCCAGATCACCAAAATCCTTAGTTTCGCGCTGATAGAAAAACTCGGCAACACCGCCGGACAATAAAATCTCGTCAACCTTTGCAAGATTGCGCAAGGGCTGTGTGAGGTAAATCCCCGCAATATCCTCATCAGGCACATCAAGCCCCAAAGCACTGGCCAGCAATGCCGCCATATGATCCCCAATACGCTGGCGATCCTGACTGGAAAGCTTCGCGCCCATTGCCAGTTCAAGCCCAAGGTGCTGCGCATAGGCCCTGCCCTCAGGTTCAAGCCGGACAATCACCTCATCTTCATCAACGACAATCAGACGCCCGCCTATCGCCAACGCGCAAAGATCCTTCACACGCCCATCTTCGCACACCGCAAGCTTTGTTGTGCCCCCGCCAATATCAATATTGAGTATTGTCTTTTGATGCGCACGCGACAGACGCACGGCCCCAGATCCCTGCGCCGCCAGCATAGCCTCCATATGATGCCCCGCTGCGGCACAAATGATTTCACCACTCTCATCCGCGAGCACTTCAACAATAGCTTTGGCATTTTCGCGCAAAGCGGCTTTACCCGTCATGATCACCGCGCCTGTCTCAATCTCATCAGGCGTAATGCCACTTGCATCAAAAGCCGCATCAAGAAGATCGCGAAGACCGGTTAGATCGATCTGGCCATTATCGAGAAAAGGAGTGAAAGCAACAGGCGAGAGATAATGTGTTTCGCGCTGCTTGACCTGCCTTTGCAAAGCCGCGGCCTCCCCCGGCCCGCGCATCAACAAACGTGAAAAGGCAATTTGCGTACCGGACGAGCCTATATCCAGACCCATTGAGATGAAGGGCACGGCTTCTAGGGCGCGCGTGCCATGCTCCAGCACATCATGATCAGGATCATCGTGGCTATGATCATGCTCATCCTCTTCACCATGGATATGATGCGCATTGAGCCCAAACAAATGATCAGCGAGGGAGTGCGGTCTCTTTGAATTCATCACCACAGCCTCCCCGCATCCCTCAGGCCAAACAAAAAGCCCTCCGCGCGTGACGCAGAGGGCTTTTGACACATCAGCCGCTCACTTCTTGAGCGGGATTTCGCCGCGCAAATATTTGCGCACCAGCTCATCATCCAAAGTCACATAAGGATCAAACTCCGGCGCATCTTCATATTGCGTCAGATTATTGAGGCCAATCTGACGGAAAATGCGATTGGTCGAAGAGATCAATCGCGCAGGCTTGGAAGGATCAGCATTGAAATGCTGATGAATCGTCGCCGGGGGAATATAAATCACATCGCCCGCTTCCCATTCAAATTTCTTTGTCTCTGCCTGTGGCTTCCATTCAAACTGATCGGTAATTTCGACATCGCAATCTTGATGAATGTCATAGCCGCGACCTTCGAGCACATAGACGCATTCTTCGGCCAGATGGCTATGCTTGCCCGAACGACTACCCGGCGGAATGATCTGCATATATGCATCGACCGTTTCAACACGCGTATTCATCGCTTCATTCATCAAATGCTTGAGCAATCCCTGCCGCGACATTTCCCAGGGCATTTCGCTTGGCCGCACCACTTTCTTGCGGCGGCCATTACGCGAGGGCGCATCCTGTGCATCATCGAGCAAGCGCTGATAGAGCCGCTCATTGGTTTTGCCGCTCAGCCAACTTCCAACTTCACCCCAGGCCATATCAATATCCTTCTTTCGGATGGTTGAAATTCTCGTCCAGTTCGCGCGCACTAAAGCCCTCGGCTCCCGGCGGCAATTCGAGCGGACGCTCTTCAACGGTTTTCTGGAACAGCATGTTCAGGAAAAGATACATGGGCTTGGTTTTGATCACGAGCGCACGGGCCGGCTTTTTGGGATCAGCATTGAAGTGCTGATGCACGCAATTGTTATGGACAATGGCAATATCACCTGCCTTCCAGTCATAACGCACGCCATCATGCACTTCATAACCCGTGCCATCGAGAATATAGAAAGCCGCTTCGTTCACATGGCCATGCTTTTGCGATTTGGCTCCGGGCGCATATTCTTCAAGATGCATATGGAAGGTCTGGGTAATGCCATCCTTGGGTTCGACGAAATGGCGGCTGAAACAGGCAGGACCATCGACAAAGGGAATCTCGCTGGCCTTGCGGACGCGCGGAACCGAGCGCAGACGTGTCAGCTCTTCCTTGACATTATATTCGCCCGCAATAGCGCGCACGAACACGCGGTTCTTGTTGTTGTGATACATGCTCTGGCGCTTTTCATCGAGCGCCGCAGAATTATGGCCCAGTTCGGCAGCGCCAGCCCCGCCCTTCTGGACACGCGAATTATCACTCATCAAAAGCTCCTCTCATGATCTGTTATCAGGACTTGGGCAATTTGGACCCCCAATTCCGGCTATTTTATGCAGATCTGCCCCTTTGCGAGATCGCCTGAACGGGACATAGCCCCTGCACTAAGATAAAGCAACGCGGGAAAGCAGCAGGCAGGAAACCAGCCGGTAGGACTGATAAATTTTCCTTTGCCCGGAACCCGTTCCCCGTTATGTCTGCTTCCACTTTGGCCTGAACCGATCCGGAGGATAGCCTAGGATGCGTTACATCGACTGTTTCAACCACTTCTTCCCAAAAGGCATTTGGGACAAGATGTTATCGACCCCCGGCGCGGTTGCCGACATTGGCGCTCGTATGCGCGGAATTCCGGCCATTTACGACCTCGACCGCCGCAAGGAAGTGGTCGATATGTTCCGTAACAAGCATAATTATTCCCAGGTTATCTCGCTGGGCATGCCCCCTCTCGAGGCGCTGGGCGAGCCCGCCGCAGTCGAGGAATTTGCCAAACTGGGCAATGATGGCATGGCCGAACTCTGCGCCAAAATGCCCGATTATTTTTGTGGCTGTCTGGCCAGCCTGCCGATGAACTCACCCAATGCCGCCAAGGAATTCGAGCGGGTCATCAAGAATGGCGCCAATGGCCTCCAATTGCACACCAATATCAATGGCAAGCCGCTTGATGAGGAAGAATTCCGCCCGATCTTCGAAGTTGCAGAGAAATACAATAAGCCGGTCTTCCTGCATCCCTCGCGTACCGCGTCCATGCCCGATTATCCCGGCGAGAAGAAGTCCAAATATGAGATCTGGTGGACCTTTGGCTGGCCCTATGAAACCTCAACCGCTATGGCCCGCCTGGTCTTTGGCGGCGTCATGGATGCCTATCCCAACCTCAAGGTTCTGGCCCATCATCTGGGTGCCATGGTGCCTTATTTTGAAGGCCGCGTGGGCCCTGGCTGGGATCAGCTGGGCAATCGCACCACAGATGAGGATTACAAATCCCTGCTCAAGAGCATGAAGAAACGTCCGCTGGACTATTTCAAAGACTTCTATGCCGATTCAGCTGTCTTTGGTTCCAAAGCAGCGACCGAATGCGGCCTGTCATTCTATGGCGCTGACCGTGTGCTCTTTGCCTCCGATTGCCCCTTCGATCCTGAAAAGGGCCCGGGCTATATTCGCGACACGATTGCCATTCTGGAATCGCTCGAAATGTCTCAGGCGGATCGCGAAAAGATCAATTACAAAAACGCTCAGCTCTTGTTGGGCGTCAAGTAAGAGCAAGCTCTGGGGCCAATCACAATTGGCCCCTTTTTCTTTAAGTAGGCATCATGGAATTGCGGCTGAGCGTGAAGGCCGGATCAAGCTCGGTGATTTCCAATTGCACGCCAAATGGTCGCCGCGCCAAATGATCAGCTAGCTTAACCTCAACTGCTTCCATAAATAATTTGGTCAGGCTGGTTTTCAGCTCGGCGCTGCGCCCAGGTCCGATCCGGATCTGAATATTGATAAAGCCATTGCCAGCTGCCTCATCGCCGACGATGGAATGATCGCAGCCGCGCAGATAAGTGCGAATAGCTCCCACAGGAAAGCGTCCCGTCGCCACAACGGCCCGATGTAGAATATTGCCAAGCTCAGGCAAATCGAGTTCGCTCTCCAATCCCCGGCTATAGTCAATGGTGATCTGCGGCATCAAACGCTCCTCTCGACAGCATCAAAGTCCTATTAAATAAGCAAAGGGGTTGCAATGCAGGGTCACTGGGCTCTAAAAACACAGGCCAGCTGTGCGGTATGGGGGAACACATTATGTCAGCAATCGAAACATTTGAGCCCATCAGCCAACCAAGCATCAAGCCTCAAATGCGGGTGACCGCGGCGGCGGTTGCAATGGTCGGCGGCTTGGCTTCCTTGATCCTGTTTACACAGACACCAACATTGGCGGCATTATTTCTCACCGGCACTTTGATGGGCCTAGTGCTCTATCATGCCACTTTTGGTTTTACCTCGGCCTTTCGTGTGCTTCTGGCGGATGGGCAAAGCGCAGGACTGCGGGCCCAATTGGTCATGCTGGGCCTCGCCTGCACTTTATTTTTCCCAACTCTGGCCGCGGGCAGCCTCTTTGGCCAGCCG
>OMIJ01000137.1 GCA_900299065.1 Hyphomicrobiales bacterium | reverse complement strand
TCATTGCGCGTATCGAGAAGTGTGATCTTTCGTCCTTCATCCAGCCAGGCCTTTAATTGCCTTGGCGCAAGCTTGGGCGATGTGCGCTGGGCCGGATCAATGCCGGGCACGCCAAAGGCGATGATCTCGCGCTTGATGCGCACCAGCATGCGGCGGAAGGGTTGAGTGGCTGTATAGCTATATTTGGCTGTCAGCGGCGCGAGGCCGGGGATGGCGCGCAGACGGTTTAAAAGGGATTCGATCTGTGCGCCATTGCCAGCCACAAACAGATTGATCCCCTCTGCGCTGAGCAGGATCGTGCCGCGCAATTGTCGCGCATTGCAGTAGGAGAGCAGCTCCAGGCGCAGCTCCTGCAATTCTTGCAGGGGAGCAAACAAATAGGCCGCAATATTGACAATCGGCAGGGCGGGTGCGTTTTTGAGTTCGTGAGTCACATGAGCCATCATAAGGGATTGTTCCGCTTCGTCAAAATATGTATCACCGCCGCAGGCCGGGGGCTTCCTGGCCTGTGCGGGCGACATAATCTGTATAGCCGCCGCCATATTTATGAATGCCGTCGGGCGTTAATTCCAGAACGCGATTGGAGAGGGCCGCGAGAAAATGGCGGTCATGCGAAACAAAAAGCATCGCGCCTTCATAATTGGACAGAGCCTCGATCAGCATTTCCTTGGTGGCGAGATCAAGATGATTGGTTGGCTCATCGAGCACAAGAAAATTGGGCGGATCATAGAGCAATTGCGCCATGACGAGGCGAGCTTTTTCGCCCCCCGAGAGGACACGACATTTTTTCTCGATATCATCGCCGGAAAAACCAAAACAGCCCGCCAGAGCCCTTAAGGAGCCTTGTCCGGCTTGCGGAAAAGTAAATTCCAATTGCTCAAAAATGGTCAGATCGCCATCGAGCACTTCCATGGCATGCTGTGCGAAATAACCCATTTTGACAGTGCTACCCAGAGTGACGCTGCCTTGATCAGGTTCAGTTGCACCTGTTGCAAGTTTGAGCAAGGTCGATTTACCCGCACCATTGACACCCATCACGCACCAGCGCTCCTTGCGGCGCACGAGAAAATCAAATTCATGATAGATCACATGGTCGCCATAGCTTTTGCCAATATGCTTCAATGTGACCACTTCTTCACCTGAGCGCGGCGCGGGCGCAAATTCAAAAGTGACGGACTGGCGGCGTTTGGGCGGCTCGACACGTTCGATCTTATCGAGTTTCTTGACGCGACTTTGCACTTGCGCGGCATGAGAGGCTCTGGCCTTGAAGCGCTCGATGAATTTGATCTCCTTGGCGAGCATGGCTTGCTGGCGTTCAAATTGCGCTTGCTGTTGTTTTTCGTTTTGTGCGCGCTGGGCTTCATAAAATTCATAATCACCAGAAAAGGAATTGAGCGCGCCGCCGTCAATCTCTATGATTTTGGTGACAATGCGATTCATGAAGGCTCGATCATGCGAGGTCATCAGCAGGGCGCCTTCATAGCCTTTGAGAAAATCCTCCAGCCAGATCAGACTTTCCAGATCCAAATGGTTGCTGGGCTCATCAAGCAACATGCAATCGGGACGCATGAGCAATATGCGCGCCAGCGCGACACGCATTTTCCAGCCCCCCGAGAGCGCGCCGACATCATTGTCCATCATCTCTTCGGTAAAGCTGAGGCCCGCCAAAACCTCGCGAGCGCGCCCCTCCAATGCATAGCCACCCAATTCTTCAAAGCGCGCCTGTGCCTCGCCATAATGCTCGATGATTTCATCCATGCGATCGGCCTGGTTGGGATCGCCCATTTCGGCCTCTAACTGGCGCAAACGCGCCATCACATCGCTGACGGGGCCAGCGCCATTCATCACTTCGGCAGCGGCGCTGCAGCCGGACATTTCGCCGACATCCTGACTGAAATAACCAATGGTAATGCCCCGATCGACACTGATCTGGCCTTCATCGGGCTGGTCCTGTCCCGTAATCATGCGAAACAGGCTTGTCTTGCCCGAGCCATTGGGGCCAACAAGGCCAATCTTTTCGCCGCGCTGAAGCGCAGCCGAGGCCTCGATAAAGATTATCTGATGGCCATTTTGCTTGGATATATTATCAATGCGGATCATGTCAGGCTTAGCTATAGCGCGCCCAAGCAGATAGCTGAGCTATTTCAGGGATGGGCCGGATATTGGGGCAGTGAAGACCATGCATAAGGTCTGCACACATCCAGTCAAGTGGCTTCGATGAAGTCAGCAGAGTTTTAGGAGGTCTCTCTTTAAGCTCTTCATTTTTAGACGGCTTCAATCAGTTCCTTATTTTACTTCAGATTTTGGCGCAGACCTGATATTAATGACAGCGAAATCATCCTTATAAAATCAGGTCCAGTCCTGCTTATGATCAAGGAGCGTGACAACGAGGGATGATTTTGGAAACAGGGTCCAGCTTATATCCTGTTTTGCCAGAGTTCGCTCAAGGGCTGCCTAATCAAAACTGGTGATGAAAGCAAATTCCTCCATGCCGGCATCTTCATAAAGATCGGCTCAGCTGTCTATGGATGGCCTGATGCCCTGCCAGATAAGATAGCTGCCATATGAATAATTATTTAGTAAATTTTGCTGGCGCATCTCATCCGTGATTTGCTGCAAGGCTGTCATTGGCGTGTTCGAGTAATCTGTTCGCACAATTGGCAGAGCCATCCGAATAACAGCCGTAAAAAACAAATCATAAGGCTAATAAGGACAAAGGATCTGTTCTTCAGATCCGCTTGGCTGTTTGAGGGCCAGACTGTTGCGAAAGATGGAGACAAGAGCATAGGCACGATGATAGCGATTCAATTATAGGTACTGCATTTGCTAATGGTATTTTTTATACCCCTTACCACCCTTGAGCTTATATTGTGAGATCATTTAAGCTGACCTTGAATCAAGAATTCTGAAGGTGGCTGGAATGATCACACTCTATGGCATTAAGGCATGTGATACGGTGAAGAAGGCGCGGGCCTGGCTTGATGAGCATGGCCATGCCTATGAGTTTCATGATTACAAGACGCAAGGCATTGCGCACGACAAATTGACGGGCTGGGTGAAAAAGCTTGGTTGGGAAAAAGTTCTCAACCGTGCTGGCACGACCTTTCGCAAATTGCCCCCGGCACAGCAGCAGAATCTTGATGCCAGCAAAGCCATTGAGCTGATGCTGGCACAGCCCTCGATGATCAAGCGCCCGATCCTTGAGACCAAAGGCAAACTCCATGCGGGGTTCAAGGCGGTAGAATATCAGGCCCTTTTGGGCTCAGCTTGAGCGTCCAACAATCTGAATCTATTGAGCCTTTGACCTGGCTTGGTTTTGTGCTCCGCTCAGGATAAACAGAGTCTTCTGATTGCCTGAGAGATTCTGCGCAGATCAGGGCAAATTTTGATCGGCGCCTTGCGTCAAAAGGGTCACACATGCAAGCCAATGCAATTGTCACAATCGGGCAGGGGGAAGCTGCAGTTCGCTTTGGCAATGATCAAAGATTATCGGTCATGGCTGGCCCTTGCGCTTTGGAGAGCCGCCAGCATGCGCTTGAAATGGCTGCGGCCCTCATGGAAATTGGACAGAAGCTCAATATTGGCATTGTCTATAAATCGTCTTTCGATAAAGCCAATCGCACATCCCTTCAGGGCCGTCGCGGTCTGGGGCTCACTGAGGCTCTACCGGTCTTTGCCGAAGTGCGCGAAAAATTTGGCCTGCCTGTTGTCACCGATATTCATGAAAACGAGCAATGCGCCATTGCCGCAAAAGCAGTTGATCTCTTGCAGATACCGGCCTTTTTATGCCGTCAGACGGATCTGTTGATTGCGGCTGCGCAGACCCAAAAGCCTGTCAATGTAAAGAAAGGCCAATTTTTGGCCCCTTGGGATATGAAGAATGTCGTGGCCAAGATCACGCAATCAGGCAATCCCAATGTGCTGGTGACGGAGCGCGGCGCGAGCTTTGGTTATAATACGCTTGTCTCTGACATGCGCTCGCTGCCCACAATGGCTGAACAGACGCAGGCGCCGGTTATTTTTGATGCCACACATTCTGTGCAGCAACCTGGCGGACAGGGCACTTCATCGGGTGGCGAGCGTAAATTCGTCCCCGTTCTGGCGCGTGCCGCAGTGGCCGTAGGCGTTGCAGGCGTTTTCATTGAAACGCATGATGATCCAGCTAATGCTTTCTCGGATGGGCCCAATCAAGTGCCGCTCAAACATATGGAAACATTTCTGCGCGAATTACTGGAGATTGATGCTCTGGCCAAACGGCCGCGCCTGTCGTTGAGCTAAGACCTTTATCACCCGGATGGTCATCACTTTGTCATGAGGATTGCTTAAGGCCTTTGCATGCAGAGTGAGCCCAGCTTTTCCTATGCCAATGATGAAGATCCAATCATCTTCCGGCTGATCATTCGCCTGATCGAAAAAGCTACGGGACAAGCAAGATTAGAGGAACTTTATCGCGACTTGCGTTTGCAATTGTCGCCGCAAATGTCTTTCTGGTCAGCCTCTCTTGCCAAGCTCTCCATAGATTTACATTTTGATACTGCACGACTGGCTCAAGTGCCAAAACAGGGGCCAATTGTGTTTGTCTCCAATCATCCTTTTGGCGTGCTTGATGGCATTGCTTTATGCGCATTGGTTGAGCAGGTACGTCCCGATTTTAAAGTTTTGACCAATGCTGTCTTGCTGAAAGCAGAAGAGATCAAGGATCGGGTTTTACCAATCGATTTTTCGCAAGGAGAGGGAATTCGTCAGTCCAATGCGGCCTCGCGCAGAGCGGCTCGCAAACATTTGCAAGATGGCGGCGCGCTGGTTTTGTTTCCAGCCGGTATAGTTTCCACTTCGCCAGATCGGCTGGGTCGCTTGCCGGCAATTGATGCACTCTGGCAACCATTTGCTGCAACAATGATCCATCATGCCAGAGCCAAGGTCATGCCCGTTTGGTTTCCTGGACAGAACAGCCGCTTGTTTCAGATTGTCAGTCACATCAGCCAAGTTGCGCGTCTGGCGCTATTATTCCATGAAGTGCGCCGACGCATTGGCACAGATATGCCCATTCATCTGGGTGAGATCATTGATTATGCCGAACTGGAACCCATCAAGGACCGCGGGGCCTTAATGGCGCATTTGCGCCAATGCGCGCAAGCGCTGAACTCTCAGCCTCTCCCACGATAAGGCGCGACACCCTGGTCAGGAATCCATGTGCCAGCCGGCACATTGCCTGTTTGCCAGAACACATCAATAGGAATGCCGCCGCGCGGATACCAATAGCCTCCAATTCTGAGCCAACGCGGCTGCAACACTTGGGCTAGGTCTTTACCAATGCGAACGGTGCAATCTTCATGGAAGGCACCATGATTGCGAAAGGAGCTGAGATAGAGTTTGAGCGATTTGGATTCCACCAGCCAATCGCCCGGTATGTAATCAATCACAATATGCGCAAAGTCCGGCTGACCTGTCACGGGACAGAGCGAGGTAAATTCCGGCGCGGTGAAACGAGCGACATAATTGGTATCCGTATGGGGATTAGGCACACGCTCCAGCTCGGCCTCATCCGGGCTCGCAGGCATGGATACATGCTGGCCTAATAAAGAGGCGCCAGTGTTGGACTTGACCATTTGAGGCTCCGGCTAAGGATCATTCTGAACCGAAGCCATATTGTGCCAGCTCTCATTCGGCAAGATGGCTCTTTGATTGTCTGCCCATTCGCAATCATAGGCCATTCTTGGCTATCTCATCCGCATGGCGTACAAAGCTGGCGTTTGGCACGAATCCTTGAGGGGCAGATGACCACTATTGTTGATATTTTGGCGCGTGAAATTCTTGATAGCCGCGGCAATCCCACTGTTGAGGTGGATGTGGTGCTGGAAGATGGCTCCTTTGGACGTGCAGCCGTTCCCTCAGGTGCGTCCACAGGTGCTCATGAAGCAGTAGAATTGCGTGATGGCGACAAGGCCAGATTTGCTGGCAAGGGCGTGTTGAAAGCCGTTCAAAGCGTTAATTCAACCATTTGCGATGCCATTTGCGGTATGGAGGCCGAAGATCAGGTCGCGATTGATGAGGCCATGCTGGCCCTTGATGGCACGCCTAATAAGGCCAAACTGGGGGCCAATGCCATTTTGGGTGTGTCGCTTGCTGTCGCCAAAGCGGCGGCTGATGCCTCGGCCTTGCCGCTTTACCGCTATGTTGGCGGAACCCAAGCGCGTGTTCTGCCCGTGCCGATGATGAATATCGTCAATGGCGGGGCACATGCCGATAATCCGATCGATTTTCAGGAATTCATGATCCTTCCAATTGGCGCTTCATCCTTGAAAGAAGCGGTACGCTGGGGCGCGGAAGTGTTTCAGGTGCTGAAATCTGCCCTGAAAAAGGCCGGTCATAATACCAATGTGGGCGATGAGGGCGGCTTTGCGCCCAATCTTCCTTCAGCGGAAGCCGCGCTGGATTTTTGCATGAAGGCGATTGAGCAGACCGGCTTTAAGCCCGGCAAAGATATTTATCTGGGGCTCGATTGCGCTTCGACTGAATTCTTCAAGAATGGCAAATATGTCTATGAAGGCGAGGGCATTACACGCACCATTAGCCAGCAGGCTGAATATCTTGCTGCGCTTGTGAAAGCCTATCCAATCGTCACAATTGAAGATGGCATGTCGGAAGATGATTGGGACGGTTGGAAGCAAGTCACCGATCTGATCGGCAAATCCTGTCAGCTGGTGGGCGATGATTTGTTTGTCACCAATGTCTCGCGCCTGTCGGATGGGATTTCCAAACATGTCGCCAATTCCATTTTGATCAAGGTCAATCAGATTGGCTCTTTGACCGAAACACTCGCTGCAGTCGATATGGCGCATCGGGCGGGCTATACGGCTGTGATGTCGCATCGCTCTGGCGAGACTGAGGATTCCACCATTGCCGATCTGGCGGTTGCAACCAATTGCGGTCAGATCAAGACCGGCTCGCTGGCGCGCTCGGACAGATTAGCAAAATATAATCAGCTGATCCGCATTGAGGAGGAGCTAGGCTCGCAGGCGCGTTATGCCGGACGCTCAGCCCTCAAGGGCCTTGCCTGACGGATAGTCTTGCTTGACGGCGAGACATTCTTGACGGAGAGTCTTGCCTGAAGAAGTTTAAAAAAAAGCCGCGCGGTCAAAACTGCGCGGCTTTATGTTTTATTGTGCCTCAATGGGCGAGATATGATCGACCGCACGCAAGACGCCCTGACAGACACGCCAGATGGCGCTTGTGCCCAGATAAAGATCGATTGAGCTATTAAGATCGCCGATCTTCAAATGATAGCCATTGGCCAGCACATTAATGTCTATGCGCATGGTTTCGCTAAAGGCGTGCTGGGTTCGGGCATTATAGACCGTATCAACCAATTGCAGGGCAAATTCGCGAGCATCCTCCAACCGCAGGGTCATAATACGCGGCGAGGTTCGCGACGTATTGAAGGGATAAATGGCATCAAAATGGATCAGATCCGCGTCTGTGCTGACCACAAGTCGCGTCACAGATTTACCCGAGGGGAAGAGAAAAGCCCGCTCATCCAGATCAACATTTACCACAAGGGGCTGGGGTTCATTACGGACAGTCAAAGTTCACTCTCTGGCGTTGAATTGCCCTATAATTAGGCGATCAGGGCCTGATCGGCAAGACGAGGGAGGACCGTCAACAAAAGCGAGCTTTAACCTTTTACTAACCCATATAGGTAAAAGCTAAAGCATGGTGATCCGCAGGCGCTGGCGCGCAATTGTCTTTCCTTTGATCTTGTATGCTGTTTCGGGCAGCGTCACATCCTATTTTGTCTGGCATGCCAATAATGGCGAGCGCGGGATGAAAACAAAGGATGAGAATCAAACGCGTTTGCAGGCCCTCTCCGAAGAATTCGCCAGCTTGCAGAGCGAGCGCAAGGCCTGGCAACATCGTGTTGAGATGATGCGCGCTGATACAGTCGATCGTGATTTGCTTGATGAGCAGGCGCGCCTTGTCCTGGGG
>OMIJ01000136.1 GCA_900299065.1 Hyphomicrobiales bacterium | reverse complement strand
GTGTGAATGCTCAGATCTAATTTGGCAGCGTCACGCGCCGCAGGGTCAGATTGATCCTGCCGCCATCAGCCAGAAGTGTTGATGTACCCGGCAAGACTCGCTCAATGCCATGGAAAATAAGGCGCGAGGCACCGCCTATCAGCACGACATCGCCCGAATGTAGCCGAATGGATTTTGTGCGATCTTTGCGCTGAGTACCGCCATAGCGAAACAGAGCGCTATCCCCCAATGAAACAGACAGAACGGGTGCATCCAGCGCTAGTTCATCGCGATCTTGATGCAAGCCCATGCGCGCATTGGGCGCATAATAATTCACAAGACAGGCTTCGGGCAGGTTAGGATAGCCAGCAAGATCGCGCCATGCGGTCAAAATTCTTTCGGGAATAGCCGGCCAGGCTAAGCCGGTCAGAGGATGATGCGCCTGATAGCGATAGCCGCCCAAGCGATCCGAGACCCAGCCCAAGGATCCGCAATTGGTCATGCGGACTGAAAACGGCTTGCCTGTTTTTGGCATTTGCGGCGTAAAAAGCGGTGCTTCTTTGACTATGTCGCGTAAAGTCTCAACCAATTGCTGTTGCTGAGCGCGGTCAAAATAAGTGGGTAGATAGATCAGGCCTGGTGCGAGTTCAGCCATGATCAGACCTGTCAGCGCTGCGCATCATATAAAGGTGACGCCGGGGCGCAACCAGCGACCAATGAAACGCATGATACGTTCAAATTCGAACACATGGCCATAAAACACGAGAATGATCAGCAAGGAGGGAAGCGCCAAAGTCCAAATCGGCAACCATGAACTGGCCTTGGGCCAGATGAAGCGTAGAAAAACCACCAGCACGACACTGCCGATGATGAGACCCAGAATAATCTCGGCGGGACGATGCGCATCAATGTTTAAACGCGAAATGGCAATGCCGCCAATCAGTGCCAGAGTGCCAAGCCAGAGCAGAACGCGCAAAAAGGGATGAATATAACGCCCAATGATCACACCCAGCGAGCCATAGACATAAAGCGAAATCGCCGCATATCCGCTGACCGAATAAAGCTCAATGCGCTCCAATGAGAGACCAAAGGCATAATAAAGAATTTTTTGCGAGGCGAGGATCGCCACAATGATCAAGAGCAGACTGCCCCACCAAAGACTAAACTTCGGACCGCATGCTGAGCGCAACCAAAAGATGATCATCAAGGACAATGGAATCATCAAAGTGGGTTCACCCATCAGGGTGATTTGCCACCAGCTCGGAATGAAATCACTCCAGGAACCCGGAAATGTCATGCCTCTTCTAATCCCAGCACATCTGCCATGGAATAAACGCCGGGCTTGCGCCCGCGTCCCCAGAGCGCGGCACGCACTGCGCCCCTTGCAAACAGGCTTCGATCTTCGGCGCGATGAGACAATTCAATGCGCTCGGCGGGACCGGCAAAGGTCACTGTATGATCGCCAATCACTGTGCCGCCGCGCAAGGAGGCAAAGCCGATATCGCCGGGCTTTCTTGCGCCAGTGATGCCATCTCGTCCACGATCAGAATGATCCTGCAAGGATATGCCGCGACCCTTAGCCGCTGCTTCACCCAGCATCAAAGCCGTGCCCGAGGGCGCATCAACTTTCATGCGATGATGCATTTCGACAATCTCAATATCATATTCAATGCCAAGCGCTTTGGCGGTTTGGCGCACGAGGCCAGCGAGCAGATTGACGCCAAGGCTCATATTGCCAGAACGAATGATCACCGCATGGCGACCGGCTGCATCAATGGCCTTGAGATCATCCACAGACAGGCCCGTTGTGCCAATGACATGAACAATGCGCGCCTGAGCTGCAATAGCAGCCATTTCTATGGTTGCTTGTGGCGCAGTAAAATCGATGACGGCGTCTGCATGAACCAAGGCGGATAAAGGGTCATCGGTGATCTTTATGCCAAGCTCCCCAATGCCGGCCAGAATTCCAATATCCTGACCAAGGGCCGGTGATCCTTTGCGCTCCAAAGCACCGGCCAAAACCATACCCTCACCGGCATGAATGGCCTGCACAAGCATGCGCCCCATACGTCCCGCCGCACCTGCCACCACCAGTCGCATATCTGCCATTGCAAACTCCATCAGCGCAGCCAGCTATAGACCTGAATCGGGGATCAAGAGAAAGCCACTTTCGCAATCATGCCCCATTTCAGTCATAATATCTTCAGAAAGTCCGGCTAGTTTTGTTTTAAGTTGTTTGAGGTCCCCTGTACCCAAACAACTCGACGCCGGGCCGGATGTACGCCCGGCGTTACTTTTTTATGGGTCCTACTTCATTTGTGAAGGGCGCCGGCAATCTCTTTGACAATGGCCTCGGCCGCGGCACGCGGATCGCTCGCCTGAGTGATGGGGCGGCCAATCACCAAATGATCTGCCCCTGCTGCAATCGCCCGAGCCGGGGTCATCACTCGCTTTTGATCCCCTATATCCGCCCCCATTGGCCTGATACCAGGGGTTACCAGAAGCATGTCCGGGCCCAGAGCCGCCCGCATGGAGCTGGCCTCTTCAGCCGAGAGAATGAGGCCATGTATATTCACAGTTTTGGCTTGTTGTGCGCGATGCGCCACGAGATCTTTGACATTAAGGCGATAGCCCGCCTCCGCCAGATCGTTATCATCATAAGACGTCATGACAGTCACAGCGAGCAATTTGAGCGAGGAATCTCCCAGCGATTCTCTTGCCGCGCGCATGGTTTGTGAAAAGGCATGAATGGTGAGAAAGCGTGCCCCCATTTTGGCGATCTGCGCCGTGGCGCGACCAACAGTATTTGGAATGTCATGTAATTTGAGATCAAGAAACACATTCTTGCCAGAGGCGATAAGGCGCTCGGCCAAGGGCATGCCACCGGCATAGACCAATTCAAGTCCGATTTTGTAAAAGGTCACGCTATCACCCAGACGCGTCACCATAGCCTCTGCCGCAGCAAGATCTGGTAGATCGAGAGCGACAATCATTTTATTGCGCGGATCGGCAGAGTCCATGATTACACCTGACAAGATAAGCAGTTCACACAGCCAGGGCCGCTGAAGCCTGATTTAGCGTTTCGGGGAGCGGCGCGCCTCTCCCAATTTACGCAGCAGCGCGAGAGCTGGCATGGGTTTGGCTTTTGGATTGGCCAAGCGACGACGCGCTTCGATTTTATCATGCGCCTTCAAACTGGCCTGACGAAGGCGTGTTTCAATTTTGTCGGTTTCATTTTTGATGCGACCCATCAGTGCTTTTGCAGGATGAACCGGAATCACATCTGCGCTTGAAGCAGCCTGATAAACAAAGACTCGTGCAGGCGGCAGGTTGAGCCAGACAGCTGGAGATGCGTGAGCCAGAAAGGGGAAGACCTCAAGACCCTTGGCTTTGCGCGGAATGGGCGAGAGCATGCCATAGGTAAATTGAATAAAGCGCCCGGAGGGAGCCATCAGCGAGAAAGCATCCTTCAACAGCGACAAGCGTTGCGGATCTGGCCGCGTTAACAGCGGCAGGCTGGAGACTATGGCAGCAACAGGCTGATCGAGAATTCCGGCTAATGTCTTGGTCAGATCATAAGCATCACCCTGAATGACCCGCACACGCGGGAAGCGGCGCGCCAGCAATTTGCAAAAGTCAGGATCATATTCGATGAGGATTAGCCGCTCGGGAGCTATGCCGCGCTGGAGCAAGGCCTGAGTCACCGGTCCTGTGCCCGGCCCCAGCTCGATTATCAAACCGGGAATGACCGGATCGACATAACGGGCCATCATTTTGGCAAGTGAGCGGCCGGAGGGCGAGACGGCACCGGTCAGCAAAGGCTTTTCAATCCACGCCTTCAAAAACTGGGCTTCGTCGGCGAACCTATTGAAAGGACTGCCATTCTTAAGCTTAGCCCATCCGTCTTTTGGCTTGGGTTGAAATCGCAAATCGGGTCCCCTCGGACATTTTTAAGTTTATCAGTCAGACTTATAACGAGCCGAGCCACAAAACAACGCCGAAGTCTCAGCTGGACCAATAGGCGCCCCGGTCTAAGAACTCAAATTATCGAAAATACCTTTCATTTTTGCAAAAAAGCCTGAAGATTCAGGATGCGTTTTACTTGAAGATTCCGCTTCAAATTCCGTCAGCAATTCACGCTGACGGCGGGTGAGGTTTTGCGGGGTCTCGACATTGGTCTGGACAAACAAATCCCCAACCTCGCGCGAGCGCAGCACAGGCATGCCCTTGCCACGCAGTTTGAATTGCTTGCCCGATTGCGTGCCCTCGGGAATTTTGACTTTGGCTTCGCTGCCATCAATCGCCTGAATGGTGACTTCACCACCAAGAGAGGCCTGCACCATGGAGATTGGCACACGGCAATAGAGATCCGCGCCATCGCGCTGGAAGAAAGCATGCGCCTTCAGCGACAGGAAAATATATAAATCCCCCGAAGGTCCGCCGCGCAGACCTGCCTCGCCCTCACCGGCCAGGCGAATACGCGTGCCATCCTCAACGCCCGAAGGAATATTAACGGACAGGCTGCGCTCGCGCGTGACGCGGCCGGCGCCAGAACAGACGGAACAGGGATTATCGATAATCTCGCCACGGCCCTGACAGGTGGGACAGGCGCGCTCGATTGCAAAGAAACCCTGCTGCGCGCGCACGCGCCCGTGACCATTACAAGTGCTGCAGGTTTTGGGCTTTGCACCTGGCTTGGCCCCTGAACCCGAACAGGCCTCGCATGTGATGGCTGTGGGAACCTTAATGGTCGCGGCCTTGCCTTTGAACGCCTCTTCCAAAGTGATTTCGAGATTATAGCGCAGATCATTTCCGCGCTCGCGCCCATTGGATCGACCGCCACCGCGACCCATCATATCGCCAAAGAGATCTTCGAAAATATCGGCCATGGAACCAAAGCCATCCATGCCTGCGCCCCCAGCCCCGCCATGTTCAAAAGCTGCATGGCCATGACGATCATAGGCAGCACGCTTTTGCGGATCAGACAGACATTGATAGGCTTCGTTGACTTCCTTGAATTTGACTTCGGCGGTTTGATCGCCGGGATTGCGATCAGGATGATATTGCATGGCAGCCTTGCGAAAGGCTGATTTCAGATCAGCTTCACTGGCGCCTTTTGCACAGCCCAGAACTTCATAATAATCGCGCTTGGCCATTGTCAGTTTTCGCCGTTTGAAAGACTCATGCAGAAAATGTCTCCGTTCGGCAGTGCCCCCGAATCAGATCAATGCTCCTCACATCACCCTCATCTATTGCTAGCATGAAAGACCATAACATGCGGGTCGAACGGCCCGAGGTTAACATGAGGACAGCGGACGGACCGTAAGATCCATCCACTGTAATTAGACTTAGCTGGCCAGAGAGCCAGATGACTTATTTTTTCTTTTCATCGCCGACTTCCTTGAAATCGGCGTCAATCACATCATCCTTATGGCCGGACTGCTGCTCGCCACCAGCGGCAGGGCCAGCTTCCTGCTGGGCCTTATACATGGCCTCACCCAGCTTCATGGACGCTTGTGTGAGTTCATTGGTTTTGGCCTTGATCTCTACGACATCCTCTCCCTCAAGAGCTTTCTTGAGATCAGCAATCGCAGCTTCGATCGTGGTCTTATCGGCGGCCGAAACCTTGTCGCCATATTCAGCGACGGATTTCTCTGCCGAATGCACCATAGCCTCACCCTGATTGCGCGTATCAACGAGTTCGCGACGCAATTTGTCTTCGGCTGCATGCAGTTCAGCATCCTTGACCATTTTCTCGATCTCGGGATCGCTCAGGCCGCCTGAGGCCTGAATACGAATTTGCTGTTCCTTGCCTGTAGCCTTGTCCTTGGCGCTGACATTGACAATGCCGTTGGCATCAATGTCGAATGTGACCTCAATCTGCGGCATGCCACGCGGAGCGGGCGGGATGCCCTGCAAATCGAAGCGGCCGAGACTCTTATTGTCCTGCGCCATTTCGCGTTCACCTTGGAACACATTAATGGTCACGGCAGTTTGATTATCTTCAGCAGTTGAGAAGACCTGGCTCTTCTTGGTCGGGATTGTCGTGTTGCGATCAATCAGACGTGTGAAGACACCACCGAGCGTCTCAATGCCCAGAGAGAGCGGAGTGACGTCCAGCAAGAGCACGTCTTTGACATCGCCCTGCAGAACACCCGCCTGAACAGCAGCACCAATGGCCACAACTTCATCGGGATTAACGCCCTTATGAGGCTCTTTGCCGAAGAATTGCTTCACCAATTCCTGCACTTTGGGCATACGTGTCATGCCACCGACGAGCACAACTTCATTGATCTCGCCTGAGGTAAGGCCAGCATCCTTGAGTGCCTTGCGGCAGGGTTCAATCGTCTTCTGGATCAAGTCATCCACAAGCGCTTCGAATTTGGCGCGCGTCAGCTTCAAGGTCAGATGTTTGGGGCCTGTGGCATCAGCAGTGATATAGGGCAGGTTGATATCGGTCTGCGCCGCAGAGGACAATTCAATCTTAGCTTTTTCTGCGGCTTCCTTCAGGCGTTGCAGAGCCAGCTTGTCTTTGGTCAGATCAATGCCGTTTTCCTTCTTGAATTCGGCAGCAAAATATTCAACCAGGCGCATGTCGAAATCTTCGCCGCCCAGGAAAGTGTCGCCATTGGTTGACTTCACTTCAAAGACGCCATCGCCGATTTCGAGAATGGAAACGTCGAAGGTACCACCACCAAGGTCATAGACCGCAATCGTACCAGCGCCCTTTTTGTCGAGGCCGTAGGCGAGAGCTGCAGCGGTGGGCTCGTTGATGATGCGCAGAACTTCAAGACCGGCAATCTTGCCGGCATCCTTTGTGGCCTGACGCTGCGCATCGTTGAAATAGGCCGGAACGGTGATCACAGCCTGAGTGACTGTCTGACCCAAATAGGCCTCGGCAGTCTCCTTCATTTTTTGCAGAGTGAAGGCAGAGATTTGAGACGGCGAATATTGTTTGCCATCCGCAGTGACCCATGCATCACCATTGCCACCCTTGACGATGTGATAAGGGACAAGGCCAATGTCTTTCTGTGTCATGGGATCGGTGAATGTGCGACCGATCAGGCGCTTGATCGCAAAGAATGTGCGCTCTGGATTGGTGACGCCCTGACGTTTGGCTGGTTGGCCAACGAGGCGCTCGCCATCATCTGTGAATGCAACGATTGAAGGCGTTGTGCGCGCGCCTTCCGCGTTTTCGATCACCTTGGGGGGGGATCCCTCCATAACCGCAACGCAAGAATTGGTTGTTCCAAGGTCTATCCCGATTACTTTAGCCATAATTTGTCCTTTCCTAACGCAGAACCACGAATCCCGAAGCGATCCATTACAAGACCTCAACCCGACTGATCAGATCCAGCCCGGGCCAAAGTCCGGCTCCCGATGTGGCTTAAATTGGTATGGAAGCGGTTTTTCGCAAGAGTGAGGGCTATATAGGATTGGCTTTTTCTGCGGGCAAGTCGCATGGTCAATTGACCCAGTTTTGTGTCGGTTCGGGTTCATTAAGCTGGTTTTAACCAGAAATGGCATTTTGATGGATGATGATCTATTTCATTTGGTGAGATTTGGCCTCATGCGGCTGTTTGCCCTTGCTTTCACAGGTGCTTTATTAGCTTCAGGGCACGCCCAGAGCCAAATACAGCTGCCTGGAGCGGTCAATCCCTCTGCACGAGGGACTTTGGACACGCCGCCAGCCAGCGGAACAAGCCGGTCATCCAATTTGCCGAGCCTTGTTCAACCTGGTGAAGAGACAATTCTGTCGCGTGAATTAAGGCTCAATGGCAGTCAAGGGCTGATTGCCTTTGATCAGAAGGCCAAAGTTTTGCGGATTACCCGATTGACCTTGCCGGGCCATCAGATTTCCAAACCTCAGGAAGCCTGCCGTGTCGATGTCTCGGGTGGCCCTTTCGTGCTCAGAGTCGCTGGATATTATGATGGACTGAAACGCTATCAATCTGACATAGCCTCCTGTCCATTGAGCGTGGACATTCTCGATGGCGCTGTATCCCTGTCCGTTCAGGGAGGAACCTGCAATTTTGATCAGGCCGATTGCACGGCAAGCCCGGCCGGGGTTTGGGGGCCGCCTGGCACAGCATTCGGGCCCAATGAGATCAAATTTATAGAAAAAGCGCGCTCGACTTCGGATGCCCATGTTCAGGCTTATTTCCGCGCCTTGCTCAGTCAGACCAAGGATAAAAAACTCGTCAAGGACATTGCCGCCGATCAAGCCGGATTTTCGGCCAAGCGCGATGAAATCTGCCGGGATTATGTGCGCGAGGATCAGCACGGATTCTGTTCTTTGCGCGTCACTGAGGCGAGAGCTCTCTCCTTGAGCGCAAAATTAAAGCCCGACCAGACCGGGAAAGTGACGGGCCCGCCTGACAAGCGCAAGCCACCGGCGCCCTTTTCATCCCCGCAAAAACTCAATCCTTAAATTGGCTCAGTCCTCGCTCATAGTGCAAAATGGCCTGTTTACAGGCCAGGCCCCAATGATAGCCGGTCAGAGCGCCATTACGACCTAAAACCCTGTGGCAGGGCACAAGCAAAGCCAAAGGATTGCGACCTACGGCGGAACCTATAGCGCGAGCGGCTTGCGGGCGCCCTAAATCGGCTGCGAGCGCCGAATAGGTCGTGGTTTGGCCAGCCGGAATCCGCAAAAGCCCTCGCCAAACCATAGTTTCAAAGGCTGAGCCGAGCATGAATAAGCTCAATTTCTCCTCTCCAACAGCTTTTGGGGGTGCAAAAACAATTTGCGCCAGTGGTGCTGTGACTTGCGGCGCATGTCTAAAATCAGCAGCTGGCCAGCGGCCCTGCATATCTTTGAGGGCGGCAGCACGATCCTGACTGATGACAAATCCAAGGCCGACCAGACCGCGGTGATGGCTTATTAAAATGACCTCGCCAAAAGGCGAGGCATGAAACCCATAGGCCAGTTCAAAGCCTGAGCCACGCTGCGCCTTTGAAGATGTTGACAAAATCTCCTCAGAAATAAGCAGCCTGTGCGGCTCCCAAAAAGCCACAGACGGGTTGTCGTGCCACAGATCTGCCAGTTTCATGGGTTGATTCAAGGGATGGCTCACCTCATGGAGCCAAGACATTCTGACGCAAACGATCCCCTTGAGCCAGTCCTGAGACAGCACTCCTCATCAATGTTCAACAGCGAAAAAATCCTCTATAAGCTCAGATCATGACCCTGAGCAGCCAAATCCCTGTCAAGCTCATTCCCAAGGCGAATGCCCCGGGATCTCAAATCCTTTTTTGGGGCATATCGGGGTTTGCTTTGGTTTTTGTGTGCGCTCTGGCGATGTGGGCCAGCTTTGGAAGCGAGATCTATGTCTCAATGCTCAGCGTTGTGACAGCCTGTTTCTAGGCCTGACAAAACCTATGTTGATTCCACACCATCACATCTTTGCCAGAAAGTTTCTGCACACACGATCAACCAAGAGTACCTCTGTTGAAAGTTGCTAGATGATCATGCGTTTGCCACGTCTCGTTTTGTTTTTGTCTGCACTCCTTGTCGGATTGATCCTGCTGGCAACGACTTTGTTGATCACCAATTCCCAGCGCCAATCCCAAAATAACGTTGCAATTGGCGGACCCTTTCGTCTGATCAACCACAATGGCCTTGAGGTCAGCGACAAGGACTTTCTTGGTCGCCCCGTGCTGGTTTTCTTTGGCTATACCCATTGCCCGGATATTTGCCCGACCAAATTACTGGAGGTTTCGGAGATTTTCCGAGCTCTTGGACCGGATAAAAAGATCAATGGCCTGTTCGTCACGATTGATCCTGAACGCGACACACCTGCCCTATTAAAAGATTATCTCAGCAGCTTTGACTCCCGCATTGTTGGATTGACTGGCTCGCAAGAGGCGATCCTGGCCGCAGAAAAAAGTTTTCGGGTCTATGCGCGCAAAGTCGATACAGGTGAGTCCGGTTATACGATGGATCACACGGCCCTCGTCTATCTGATGGACCGTCAGGGGCGTTTCATCAATGTATTCAATACGGAACAAGATCCGATCGGCGCCGCAAAAGCCCTCGCCCCCTATTTATGAGCCCCTTTTCCGGCTTGGCCCAAGCTTTTCACTCCAAATTAAGACCTAGGGCAGAAACTCTTCAAGAGTTGAACAGGTCGATCCGAGTAATCCCGGTCTCCCCTGTCTCACATTCCCAAACCGCCCCACCCAAGCGATCCAGCGCATAAAAACAGATTTTCCACGCCACCAACCTCAAAGCAAAGAACTGGGAAAATTTCCCAAAACCCTCTTAAATGATTGATGTTATATGCTATACGCTCAGGATCTCGAATCAGCCTGCCATGAGGCCAATACTTTGACTAAACAATTGGCGTCATCGCCGGAGCCAGGGATCAGTGATGAGTCCCTCCCGTCCGAGGAAGGACGCGCATGGATTCGCCGTTTACTAGCCTATCGCGAGCCAGTGCTTGCACGCAGTCTTTTTGAACTTGGCGTGACCTCCTTGGCTTTGGTGGCCCTATGGGTGGCGATGTGGTGGTCTTTATCAATTTCCTACTGGCTCACCTTGGCTATATCCATTCCTGCTGGCGGGTTAATGGTTCGCCTCTTCATCATTCAACATGATTGCGGCCATGGGTCGTTTTTCAAACAAAAGTTTCTCAATGATTCCACTGGCTGGATTTTAGGCGTGCTGACGATGACGCCTTATGATTTCTGGAAACGCTCGCATAGCATTCATCACGCGACCTCGGGCAATCTGGATCGGCGTGGCATTGGTGACATTACGACTTTGACGGTGCGTGAATATCTCGAACTCAGCCCGTTTCGTCGCTTCGTCTATAGGCTCTATCGTCATCCGTTGATCTTATTAGGCTTGGGGCCCGCCTATATGTTTTTAATTCGCCATCGCCTGCCTATCGGCCTGTTCCATATGAGCGCTGCCACATGGACCAGTACAATGGCGACCAATCTGGCCTTTGCTCTGTTTGCCTTGATGATGATGTGGTGGATTGGCATTGCGCCCTTCATTCTCATTCATCTGCCCATTATCGTTCTGGCGGCAACTTATGGTGTCTGGCTATTCTATGTTCAGCATCAGTTTGAGGGCACAGTCTGGTTGCGCGACGGTGAATGGGACATGTCAACAGCTGCATTGCATGGTAGTTCCTATTATGTGCTGCCCCCAGTGCTCAATTGGTTCTCCGGCAATATTGGCCTGCACCACATCCACCATTTGTGCAGCCGTATTCCCTTTTATCGCCTACCTCAGGTGATGCGTGAAAATCCTGAACTGGCCAATATTGGCCGACTGACTTTGCGCGAGAGCTTTGGCTGCATCAATCTCGCCCTTTGGGATGAAGTGCATCAGAAAATGGTTCGCTTTCGAGATGTCAAATTGCCGCAAACCTCAACTGACAGAATGCCGCCGGAAGGGGCGCAGACATCCTCCCTTTAGGATGCAAAAGCTGCACAGATCAATAAAATCCGATCGGAAAATATTTCAGATAGAGATCGGCATAAATTCCCCGTTCGGCAATGCGCTGCAATGCATAATTCAGTGCTTGCAATAATTGGGGTGATTGCTTTCTGACGGCAATGCCGACACCCTCGCCAAAATATGTGCTCTCGGTGTACGGCCCGCCAATCAGCTCGCAACACATAGGTGCGATTTGCTGATTGAGCCAAATTGCAAGACTAACGCCATCACCAAAGATCAGATCAACCTCACGGTTTTGCAGGCCAGCCACAAGGCCAGCCTGATCGGAATAGAGCTGCGGCTGAACGGTTTTAAAAAACTTGCGCAGATAAGCCTCATGCGCTGTCTGCCCAATCACACCAATCCTTTTATTTGCCAGCGCACCGGATTGATCAGGATTAATCTGCGAGTCTCTGAGCGCCAGAAATCTGGCGGGCGTTCGATAATAGGGTGAGGTGAAATCAACTAATTTGCGATTGGCTGGCCGTATCGCCAAAGAGGCAATGATCGCATCACCCTCATTGGTATTTAAAGCCTCGATGATCTTATCCCAACGACGGACCTGAATGCGACAGGTCAGTTTCAGCTCCTCACATATAGCTCTGGCCAAATCAACATTAAACCCGCTCAGTTTGCCCTCCGCAGTTGTAAACCCAAAGGGGGGATAATCGTCATCGGTCAATACTCGTAATTCCTGGACACCGGCAAGATCGGGGCGCTCGAGGCGTACCTGCGGATCCCAGAAATAAGGCACGGGTGAAGTCTGGGCGAGGATCGGTCCAGCAAGAGTTAAAACGAAGATCAGACTAAGGGTCACAAGACCTAACAAGGCCGGACTCGCCAGTTTGGGGGTTCTCGTGCTATGCAGATCACGTTTTAGCATTATTTTATTTTATCTGTGCGGTTCTATGTTGCAATTCATTTCCCAATCCCCGACGGGGGGCGGCCCTCTTGCGGACGATGAAACTATCCGCCTTGCCTCTGATGTTAACTTTGCGCACGACGTAGGTTTTCATCATAGCCGATCTACTAGAGCGGTGGAATTGGGTAACGATCAACGCGCACAACAGACTTTGCCAATCGAGATTGGCTTTCTGCTTGAGCATGGTTTGTCGATGGATGTGTTGCAGCTTGCGGCAGTCAAAGCCAAACGCTGCGACGTGAGCGCCGAGCAAATTCTTCTCGCCGAGGGCAAGATCGCCCAACACACCTATTATGAGGCTTTGGGGCAGAGTATTGGTGTTGCATTTGCTGGCGAAGATTTGAAGCTGACCGACCAAGCGCAATATCCGCAAAGTCTGTTGTCCTGTCTCTTATACACATCTCCGAGCCCACGAGACG
>OMIJ01000135.1 GCA_900299065.1 Hyphomicrobiales bacterium | reverse complement strand
TTGTAATGCGACCTAAAATCTGCGTATCAGAAGCGCGCACATAGCTAATTTTAATGCTTGTGACTTTTTCAAAGTCGCTCCACAATGGCAGACCTTCTTCTTCATTGGTGGTGGAATAAATCACCACAGAGCCTTCGGCTTTCGCAGCAGCCAGAATGGAGCGATCAAGCCAGGGCGGATCTTGCGCGGGGGGCGGGGTCTGCGCCAGCACTGCATTTGTTGCCAAGGCGGATAGGCCAAGAGCAAAAGAAAACGAGAAGGCCAAGGAAATGGATTTGAAATTCATGCGCTTCCCCTCCAACAGCTTCTGGCTCTGATGCGGCCATGGTCCTTGGATACTATTTGTGGACCGCTGCGGGGGAATAGGCAACAGGCTTGCGGGAGCTGTGCCCCCGCTGGAGCCATGACGGTTGGGCTTAGTAGCGCCGGTCGAGTTCTTGCTTGCGTTCTTTCTTGCGGGCTTTGCGGGCCGCATAGCGAGCATCGCGTTCGGCCTTTTTCTCGGCCTCGATCATCGCCTTGAGTTCAGCCTCTTCCTCTTTGGCTTTGGCCTCTGCTGCCTCTTGCTCGATACGCGCTTTCTCGCGGGCTTCTGCCTCGATTTTGGCTCTTGCTTCAGCTTCGGCCTTTTCTCTGGCCAGACGTTCTGCTTTTTCACGCTCGCGCTGCTGATTGCGCAGATTGCGGGCTTCGACAATTTCCCTACGTTTGGTCTCTAATTCCAGAACAACGGGATCATCTGCCTTGGGTCGGGCCTTGAATTTTTCCAGTAGCGCCAAGCGAGCTTGTTCGCTGGCAGATTGACGGTCTTTAAAACTTGCGCCTTTCAAACTTGACATTTTTATCCTTGTATCGAGGAAAGATGAGTATGGCCTGCCAGATGGAGCCAAAGGACACGCATCCGCACGGGACGGATCACGTGACTCAACTGGAGAGCGTAACTCGTTAAAAATCAGTCATCTGCTATGGTTCTTGGCAGGATCTGCCCATCCCGATCAAAGATGACTATGGCTCCTTACACTGAATCGGGGCTTTTTTCTATAAGAAACAGTCCGGATATCTGGCCTCTTCCAGACTTGCTCTGGCTGCGTGTTCCTTGACAATTGCCCGGCCATTCAAAATCGGCTTATATATGATTAAAAAAACAAGGTCTTAGGCCGTTACATAGCAAGTAATAGCTTGGCTGCTTCTGGGCGCAGAGGCAGGGACGGGGAATATGGCGCATCCTTTGGTAGAAAAATATGCCGGAAATCCTTCCGGTTGGAGCGATGATCGCCGGACGGAAGCCCGGCTAGAATTATTCGCGGCCATTTCTGCCGATCAGGAAGGCGTGAGCGGAGCTAAGCTTCTGCCCGAAGACCGCACGAAAATGCTGCGCCTTTGGCTTGATCTCAACAATGCCTTGAGTGCACCTGAGACGGGAGCGCGTACTCCGCCCAAGGGATACAAGCCCTATGCCTATCCCAACAAAAAGCGCTTTGAATTTCGCCGTACAAAATATGTTTGGCGGGTCATGCGCTGGCTCTCCTTTGTCGACTATCTTTTCATCTTCTTCATGATTGGCCTGAGCATCGCTTGCGTATTGCTGGCGCGCCATTCGATAGAAGAAGCTATCCATATTGAGGAAATCAAAGTTATGGGTGAAGAGGTTGTAGCCTGGATGAAAACCGCAAATGAAAAGCGCGGTGAAGAAGAGTATGAGCCTGCTGCCTGTCGCAAAGCCGATGGGCACGTTTGGTCTGATTGTCTGGCTGCCTTGCTTGAAGAGAATGGGCCCCTGCATAAGAAAGAAAACCCCTTCCAAGCAGGACGCGCTTTATTGCAGAAAAAATGTGATCCAACAGATGTTGAAACCATCGGATCCATTATTATCGAAAAAGGCACAGCCACACCGGCAGGCACTTTCACTTATGCCGCATTTGAGGGCACAGAGCCTCTGGTCAAGGAGATCACCTATCGTGTGTTGGTCTGTGGACGCGGTTTCCATGTGATCAAAATCGCCACTGATCTGACATTTTGAGGGGCGACATGGCACAGAGTGAAACAGCAAAGAAAATCGAAACTGTAGACGCCGAGGTCGTTTCATCCACGGTCCATGGCGAGGCTATGGTCGAGCCGGCGCCCAATGCCGCTCTGCCGAAAGTTGTTCCAAAAGCAAAACGCCCCAGTTTTCGCTTTCGACTTTATCATTTCCTCTTTGACGTGCATGGCAAGCACAGCATTGCCCAAATGTTTGAGCAATGGCTGGCTATATTGATCATCGCCAATATGTCGGTGATGCTGATCGAATTGATCCCGAATTTCTATGAGCCTTATAAAAAATGGTTTCATATTTTCGATGTGATCTCGATTGGTATTTTCACGGCTGAATATACACTGCGCCTTTATGTGGCGCCCGAAGATCCGGAATTTTCCAAGAGCCGCTTTCCGCGTATCAAATATATCTTCAGCATCTATGCCATCATTGATCTGGCGGCAGTTCTGCCGTTTTACTTGACGGCTTTCATCAGTCTCGATTTGCGCGTCTTACGTGTGCTGCGTCTGCTGCGTCTGTTCAAGCTCTTCCGTGTCGTTATTCCGGCAATTCATGAATTCATTGAACTCAATCAGGGACGCACGTTCCGGCAACGCATTCATGCGCTGGTGTTTCCCTCTGAATATGGCGGCAAACTGCATGGCTATTATGATTTGTTCATTGTGCTTTGGGTGACGCTTTCGGTCCTGGCAGTGGTTTTGGAGACAGTGGACTCTGTCTATTATAATCTTGCCGTCGAATTTATGGTTCTCGACTCGATTGCCGTGCTGATTTTCTGTTTCGAATTTTCGATGCGGCTTTATTCTTGTGTAGAAGAGCCTCAATTCCAGCATTGGTTTGGCGGGCGTTTCCGCTACATGCGCCAGCCGACTTCGATCATCGATTTTCTGGCGATCATGCCCTTCTTCCTAGAAGTTCTTTTGCATCATTTGCTCGACTTGCGTTTTTTGCGAACCTTCCGGCTTCTGCGTCTGTTCAAGTTGATGCGCTATTCTGGCGCAGCCTCAACTCTGGTTGGCGTGATGCTGCGAGAATTGCCGGTCATTGGCGCCGCGCTCTTTACCATGATGTTGCTTGTCGTGCTCACCGCCAGTCTTGGGTATTTGTTCGAGCATGAAGTGCAACCGGATAAATTCGAGAATATTCCAACCGCGATTTATTGGGCGGTGGTCACTTTGGCCAGCGTGGGCTATGGCGATATTTCACCCGTGACCACAATGGGCCGCTTGATGACAGTGGTTATGGCTATTCTAGGTCTGGGTATTTTTGCGGTTCCAGCGTCAATTCTCTCATCAGGCTATATGCAGGAGCTGGCGTCACAGCGTCAGGAATTGATGAACAGACTGCATACCATGCTCAGCGATGGCATTTTGAGTGAAGAAGAAATGGAAGAGCTGCATGAACTGGCCAAGCAGCTTAACATCTCAGCACATCAGCTCGACGTGCTCGTTGAAAAGGCTGAACAGGAATATATGGACAGGGCGGCGCGTGATTATTTCATGCCCAAAGAGTTTCTAGAGGAACATCCTGAAATTGCTGTCGCGCAATATCAAACATTGGCAGCACAGATCAAACGTCTGGCGACTTTGCCCAATCATGAGCAAGTTACCAATCTGATAACCAAATCGACGGATCTGACTGATGCACAAAAGCAAATCTGGCAACAATTCGTTGCCTTTGGAGCCGGACCTGAAGTCGAGCCAGCCAAGCGGGGACGTAGCAAAAAATCCCCCTCCTGATCGATAATAAAAAAATTGGCTGATTTATTTTGGTGGTAGGCGTAGTGCACCATCAAGACGAATGACCTCACCATTGAGGAAGTCATTGTCGATGATATGGGCGACCAGACTGGCAAATTCTTCCGCATGACCCAGACGTTTGGGGAAAGGGATAGAAGCGCCAAGGCTCTTTTGTGCCTCTTCGGGCAAGTTTTGTAAAAGGGGCGTGAGGAACAGACCAGGCGCAATTGTCATCACGCGAATGCCAAATTGCGCCAGTTCACGTGCCACTGGCAGAGTGAGTGCGGCAATGCCACCTTTCGAGGCAGAATAGGCGGCCTGTCCAATCTGCCCTTCAAAGGCAGCGACTGATGCGGTCGACACAATCACACCGCGCGCGCCATTGTCCAAAGGCTCAGCTAATGACATTTGTGCCGCCACAAGCCGCATCATATTGAATGTGCCAATCAGATTAACACGGATCACTTTTTCGAATTGGCCAAGTGGCATGGGGCCATCGCGTCCCACAACGCGCTGCGCAACACCAATGCCAGCGCAATTAATCAGGGCCCGGCAGGGGCCATGAAGAGCAGCAGCTTCAGAGATCGCCTGCGTCATAGCGACTTCATCTGCAACATCGCCGACAATCGCGTGCCCCTTGATCTGCGTTGCGATGGATTGGCAGGCTGCTGCATTCATATCGATCAGCGTGACTTTAGCACCATTCTGGGAAAGATGTTCTGCACAGGCCTTGCCAAGACCAGAGGCACCGCCTGTTACAATCGCATGTTGTCCAGCAATGTTCATGTGAATCCCAATCGCGTTAAGAACTCAAAGTAGAACTGATTTGATATTCAAGATCAATGCCATTCTTAAAATAAATGATTAAACTTTGCCTCATTTGCAAGAAGAGCCCTGCAGGAAGGGCATTTGATCAATCTTGAAGTGACGGGATCCGTCATTTCAGCTAGTGTATCAACTATTAACACAAAGGCAAAAATGAGTTTCAAAATGGAGTTTGTTATGCAGTCTCAGTTTAGAAAATTTCTCGCTGATGATCATGCGGTCACGTCAGTGAAATATGCCCTTTTGGCTATCTTGATTACAATTGCTCTCATTTCATCTGCCAATTTTCTGAGCTCCAAACACGCGGCGCAATCCGAACACTCAGCGCAACTCAGCCATAATGCCAATGGACCGGATTCCGCTTCTAACCCCAATATAATTACTTTCCCCTATCACTTCCCATATTCACAAAGCTGAAGTTGGCATATTTGAGATTTCGGGAAAATATCACGGCCATTCGTCTTTCCGCATTCATGTAACGCAGGAGCCGGATGCTGTTTCATTCCGGTTCTTTGTGTCATTTTAATCCGAGCACGTTGATCGCATTCTGCTTCAAAATGAGATCATGCACTTCGGGCTTAAAGCCCACGGCTTTGAATTGTTCGATCCAGCGATCGGGCGTGATGAGCGGGAAATCGGAGCCAAACAGCATTTTACTCTTGAGCGGACCATTGCCATATTGAATGATCTGAGGGGGAAAATATTTTGGCAGCCATCCTGACAGATCAATATAGACATTGGGTTTGTGCAGGGCGATGGACAAGGCTTCATCCGTCCAGGGCCAGGAGGGATGAGCGAGAATGATTTTCATATCGGGAAAATCGACCGCGACATCATCCAAATGAATGGGTTGCGAATATTTCAACCGCAATCCACCTCCCCCACGCATGCCTGTCCCAATACCCGAATGACCCGTGTGAAAGATGGCCGGCAAGTGATATTCAGCGATCACTTCATAAAGCTTATAGGCCAGGCGATCATTGGGGAAGAAGCCCTGACAAGTGGGATGAAATTTGAATCCTTTCACGACACCTTGCTCGATCAAATCGCGCGCTTCGCGCGCACCCATAATGCCCTTGTGCGGATCAATAGAAGCAAAGCCAATCATAATATCGGCATTTTCTCGCGCCGCATCGGCAATCTCATCATTAGGTATGCGACGATTGCCAATTTGAAACTCGCTATCGACAGTGAACATCACAAAGCCGATCTTGCGCTCGCGATAATAATCAATCGTCTCGGCAATGGTGGGACGTTTATCAACTTTGAAATAATGGGAAGCTGCTCTTTCATAAGGCTCCCAATAAGAATCAGGCTCCTGACGGCATGACACTTCAGCATGCGTATGCATATCAATGGCAATGAGGTCCGAGCTGTTCATGTTCTGCTTCCTGCAAATATGGCGATTTCTGGACTCGATCGAGGTTTTTTAGGCTGAACGAGAGAGACATTTCATCACAATAATTTAATTGAATGAAATTGCTTAACTTTTTCCATCATTATCTATCGATAGGAAGAAGTAGGGCCGTATTTATACATATAATAAATAACTAATAAATAAGCACAACCTCGTTTTTTAGATAGACATTGTCTTGCATAGATTTTAAAGCGGGGCATGATGTTTTATATCATTCTAATTGCGCTCCGTGAGTGAGCAGAGGACATCAGCATGGTGAAGATCACTATGAACCGGTTGATGCTTGCTCACGGTCGAACAAGCAAGAAGACAAAAGATAAATTGATTGATCTCCTGCCTCTGCAGAATCATACCGCTTATCTATTGCGCCGCACGCAAATGGCCGTGTCTGATGAATTGTCACTTTTGCTGCGCAAGCTCGATCTCAAACCTATGCAATATATGGTTTTAGCTTTGATCGAGGCGAACCCTAAGATCCAGCAGGGCAGTGCCGCTGAAATTCTGGGCATTCAGAAAACCAATTTCGTTGCCATAGTTACTAATCTCTCGGAACTTGGTCTGATTGAGCGCAAGGCCGTGATGAATGATCGTCGCAGCTTTGGTCTTGTCCTGACATCTGATGGACAGAAATTGTACAAGCAGGCGCATGCTATTGTTCAGGCTCACGAACAGCGTTTGAAAGATCGCTTGGATGCGGATTTGTATAATTCCTTCACCGAGCCGCTGATGCGTCTTGCACTGGATGATATGAAACCAAACTGATCAGGTTTGTTTGCTAATCCCCCGATCTTTGTATTGCCCATTCCCAGGCTGCATTGAACGCCACCCGTTTTCTTCCCTCACTTATGCCAGAGTCCTGAACGGATCGCGGCCTTGTCCTCTCACTCTGCCCTGCTAGGCAAGCAAGCTCAAACTCGCTTATAAGGTTGCACCTTTCAGGCGGGCTTTGGATTTACGGGCCTATTCTGGCAAAGGGGAAATCAACAAGACGGGGGCAAGATGACGGGCAATAATATGATGTCAGATGAAGCGCTAAGCCAATCGAGCGCCGCCCGCCTTGCCCGCAGTTTGAAACCTAAATCCATTGCTATCATAGGCATGTCCACCAAACCGGGCTCTGCCGGGCAAGTGGCTTTGTCTTTGCTTCTGGATAATGAGTATAGCGGGGAGGTCTATCTGGTTGGCCGAACGCCCGGCACCATCCGCGATCGTCAGGTGCTTACCAATATTCACGATCTGCCAGAAGGCGTTGATCTGGCTGTTTTGGCTGTGCCCGCAGCCTCAGTCAAAGAGACAATTGCAGCCTGTGTAGCCCGCAAAGTCGGTTCTGCGGTGATATTTGCCGGTGGATTTGCCGAATTGGGCGAAGCCGAGCGCGGCCTTCAGGAAGAGATTGGCGCAATCGCTCGTGCGGGCAATCTCTCCGTTATGGGTCCCAATTGTCTGGGGTTCACAAATTACATTGACCGCGTGGCCATCGGTTTTGCCTCCGCCCGCGCCATACCGCAATTGCCGGCCACTGTGTCCAGAGCCATTGGCATTGTGGCGCAGAGTGGTGGTCTGGGGGGGCATTTGCTGCTGGCATTCGGCGCCAAAAATTGCCCCGTCAGCTATATGATTTCGACGGGCAATGAAATGGACGTCGGCCTGGGCGATCTGATTTTGGCGCTGATCGAGGATAAGGTGACGCAGATCATCACTGTCTATGCGGAAGCCATTCGCCGACCGGATTTATTCCTGGCTGCCGCCCGTCAGGCCCGGCGACGCGGCAAAGTGATTGTGATGCTGCATTCCGGACGCGGTGAGCGCTCGCGCGAAGCAGCCCGCTCCCATACAGGCGCTTTGACCGGCGATTATGCCTTAATGCAGACATTGGTGACTGAAGCGGGTGTCATTCTGGTCGAAACCATGGATGAGCTGCTCGATGTCAGCGAGATCCTTTTGCATTATCCCGAGCCCAGTAAAGGTGCTTTGGGTGTACTGACCTTCTCGGGGGCCTTTTGCGGCATTGCCCATGATATGAGCGATGATCTGGGGATTGAAATCCCCCCGCTCACAGCAGAGACGGAAGCCGCGCTCAAGCCGCAAGTGCCCGCCTTCATCCCCCCGCGCAATCCTCTTGATCTTGGCACCCAACCCATCTGGCAACCCGAACTTGTTTATATTGGCGCTAAGGCCCTGCTTCACGATCCTAAAATTGGCGCTTTAGCCATTTCCATTCCGATGGGCGCACCTGCGCATTCTTTGGCCTATTTCAAGCATTTTGCTGAAGTGGTGAAACTCTCTTCAAAGCCCATGGTGATCACAGTGCTGGGCGATGGTGCGCCCATTCCCCAGCCCACGCTTGATATTGCCCACGCGCATAATCTGATCGTCATGCGCTCCTCGGATCGTATGATGCGGGCCATGGCCAAAGTGCTTGCCCATGGCAATGCCTCTCCCGTCCTCGATCCGCATGATAAGGGCGAAGCCTTCTCACTTCCGCACATGCAGGCGGGTCTTCAGCCCGAATATATTGGCAAGGAGATTTTGCGGGCCATTGGCGTCAATGTACCGCAGGGCGCTCTGGCGCGCTCAGTCGATGAGGCTTTGGACATTGCCAAACACATCGGCGGTCCCGTGGCGATGAAAGCACAGGCTGCCGCACTTGCTCACAAGACAGAGGCGGGAGCTGTTCTGCTCAATCTTTTCGGCGAGCAGGCAATTCGTCAAGCTTGGGATCAATTGAACGCAAATGTCCGCAAGGCCGCGCCAGATTTGAAGCTTGATGGTATTTTGGTTGAGGCCATGTCGCAAAAGGGCGTCGAATTGGTAATTGGCGGACGGCGTGATCCGCTCTGGGGCCCGGTCCTGCTGATTGGACTGGGGGGCATTTGGGTCGAGGCTCTGCAGGATGTCCGGCTCCTGCCAGCCCATGCAAGCGCCGCACGCATCATCGAGGAATTGCACAAATTGCAATCGGCCAAATTGCTACAGGGCTTTCGTGGACAAAAGCCGGTAGACTTTGCGGCTATCGCTGCTGCGGCACAGTCCGTGGGCCGTCTGATGATGCAAAGGCCGGATATTGTCGAGGTCGATCTCAATCCGGTCATGGCGCATGCACAAGGGCAGGGGGTAAGCGCAGTTGATGCCTTGATTGTCACAGCCGGTTGATCAACAAATCAGCAATGCAGTTAGTCATAAAAGGATGGGGTAAATGAAATTTGATCTGATTACGTATCGTGTCGAAGATGATGTCGCCATTCTTGGTCTCAATCGTCCTGATAAGCGCAATGCAATTAATGATGCTATGGTGGATGAAATGCGCGAGGCGATTGGTCGCGCGGGCAAAGAAGCCGCCTGCGGCTTGATCCATGGCCATGGTTCCAATTTTTCTGCAGGTCTCGATCTGGCGGAAATGCTCGGCAAAATGCAAAGCGGCTATATGGAGACGCGTCGGCATAATCGCCATCATTGGCACGAAGTCTTCGATATGATTGATCGCGGGCCAATTCCCTTTGTCAGTGCCTTGCATGGCCCTGTTGTGGGCGGTGGTCTTGAATTGGCCTCTGCGACCCATATTCGCGTTGCCGATACAACGGCAATCTTTGGCCTGCCGGAGGGGCAGCGCGGTATTTTCGTGGGCGGGGGCGGTTCGGTGCGCATTCAGCGCATTCTGCACAATACGGTGATGGTCGATATGATGTTGACCGGTCGCTTGTTGAATGTGCATGAGGCTGAGCGTCTCAATCTCGTGCGTTATGTCACCGAGCCCGCAGATCTGATGACCAAGGCGAAAGAGATCGCCGTGCGCATCACCAAAAACACGGCGTTGACCAATTGGAAGATCACTAATGTGCTCTCGCGCGTCAATGATCTGTCGCATGATGATGGGCTCTTTCTTGAATATCTGAGCTCGAATATGGCGCGCGCGCCAGGCTCCGAGGATCGCCTGCGCGCCTTTGTTGAAAAGCGCGCCACACCTCTGGTGCAAACAGGCACAAAGTCCAAAGCTGCCAGCAAGGGCAAAACCAGCGCCAAATCCAAGGGCAAGGCAGAGACCAAGACCAGGAGCGCTTCAAAGCTAGGGAAGAAATGATGGGACGTTTGTCCGCTAGCGGCCATGGGTCAATAGCCTGGATGTCAGGGCCTAAGGACAGTGCCTGAAAATTATGCAGTGAGCTTAGTTTTGGTTTAAGGTGGCTAAAATCCGCCTGAGGCTGCCTTGGTAGCATAATGGAGTGAATGAGCATGGCAAAATTGACTGCAGCATATGGCTCTTCGCATAGCGTCATGTTGATGGCGAGCGAGGAGGATTGGCGAGTCGGTTTTAAAGAGGTCGATCCGCGCAATCCCTTCTTCTATGATTCAAAGGGTCAACCTTGCACCTATGATTATCTGGCTTCAATTGCGCCGCAGGGCTCAGAGGCTATGGTAACACCCGAGCGCATGTCCGAGCGTTATCATGCGGCGCAAGCGGCAATGGATCACATGCGCGATCTGTTGGAAGCTGCACCCATTGATGTGTTGATTGTCTGTGGCGATGATCAGCAAGAACTCTTTCGCATGACCAATATGCCCGCCATTGCCATTTATTATGGCGAGTCGATTCGCAACGCCAAACGTGTCGTCACTGCCGGCATGCATTGGTATAAATATGCACAGGCCATGCGTCAGGAGCCGGATGAAGATGTCCATTATCCTGTCGATTCCGATCTGGCGAAATTTCTGATCCGGGGATTGAGTGACAATTGCTTCGATATTACCGCTCTGGAGGGGTTGGAGCCCAAGCAATTCGAAGGTCATGCCCTTTCATTTCTGCATCGGCGCTATATGACTAAGCGGCGCATTCCCATGGTGCCGATCCTTCTCAATACATTTGATCCCCCCAATCAGCCGACCGCCAAACGCTGTCAGCAATTGGGTGCGGCCTTGCGCGAACTGATCGCGCAATATCCAAAAGACATTCGGGTTGGCATTCTTGCCTCGGGTGGACTCAGCCATTTCGTTGTCGAGGAAAAACTGGATCGCGATATTATCGCTGCTATTCGGAATAAGGATGCAGAATTCCTGCGCTCGATTGATCCTTTGCGCTTGCAGGCTGGCAGTTCAGAAATTCGCAATTGGATTGTTGTTGCCGAAGCTGCGCGCGATCTTAAATTAGGCTGGGTTGATTATGTGCCCGGTTACCGTACGCCCGCCCTCACAGGAACGGGCCTCGCCTTTGCGGAATGGACACTTTAACCTGTGCAATTTCAGTTTATGAGCGCGCGATAACGCTTCTTGTAATCTGCAATCACATTGGTGAGAAGCTTTTTGTCACCCATGGCATTGGCAATGGTCATTGCCCCTTCAAGGCAGGTGAGAACTTCAATGGGTCTGGGCGCAGTCTTGCTCAGATTATGCTGAGCGTTGAGATCATTGAGCCAGTTTAGATTGAGATTGAAAAAATCCTTCACTTTATCTCTTAAAGTCGGTGGCAGGCTCATTGTCTCGGCGGCCAGCACTGCGCAGAGGCAGACTTGCTCTCCAACAATCAGAGCGTCGGAATAAAGTTTGAAGAATTGATCCAAGCTTCCCATCAGATCATTTCGATCAAAGCGCTCCAGTTGGAGCCTGAAACGTTCAGTATATCGTATAACGAGATGAACGCCCAAATCCACTTTTTGCGGGAAGTGATAATGAATGCTGGCACTGCGAATGCCGACATCTTCCGCTAAATCACGAAAGCTGAAAGCATTATACCCGACCAATCGTATGCGTTTTTCAGCTGCATCCAGAATGGCTTCCCGCATTGGATTGGAATCGTACATTAAAATCTCCTGGAGCCACAAAAATATGTGATGGCTCATTGACAGATTGAAGGTCAAGCACTACCTATGTATCACTATCTACCACTAGATATATATTTCATACTATTTTTACTAAAGGATTTTTAAAATGGCGACCGGAAATAAGCAAAAGCGCGTTCTTCTCATCATGTCTTCAGTTGATGAAATGGGTGTGAGTGGCAAGCAGACGGGAACCTGGTTTCATGAATTGGCAGCTCCATATTATATATTGACGGGTGCTGGATATGAAGTGGTCTTCGCTTCTCCCAAAGGTGGCGAGGCTCCCATCGATCTTTTGAGTATGAAAGCTCCCTTCACGAGCGAATATACAGCCAAGTTCTTGTCCGACCCTGTTGCTATGTTTGCAGCTCGCACAACGCGCAAACTCCGCAGCATTGATTATGATGAATTTGATGCTGTCTTCTTTCCCGGTGGCTATGGACTATTGTGGGATTTAGCGAGTGATTCCTATACGATAAAGCTGATCCGTGACTTTCACGCTTCAAATCGACCACTTGCTATGGTCTGTCATTCCCCAGGCATTCTGCGCGACGTGAAGAAAGCCAATGGTGAATATCTTGTCAAAGGTGTCAAGGTCACAGGCTTTAAGAATGATGAAGACACAGAGATTGAATTGCTCAAGCATCTCCTCTTCTCGCTCGAGGATGAATTGAAAGGCCGTGGTGCTCTCTATTCTGCCAAAGCCAATTGGGAGCCTCATGTGGTTGTTGATGGCCCGTTGATGACAGGACAAAGCCCTGCCTCAGCAGTGCCTTTGGCTGAAGCGCTTGCCGCACGTTTGAAAGCGTGAACAAAGGGACAAGCTGGAGTGTAAACAGCGCTATTGAGCGCTGTTAGAAATACATGTCTACATCACTCGGGATATAATCCCGGGTGATGCCGTCAACTGCAAGCGTGAAGCATTTTTAATCATCTGTTGCTGAAGCTTCACTGTTATCGCATCCATTCTACGATCCTATGAGAGGGCCAGGCCATGGCGCAGAAACAAGCATTAGCTCTTGTTGCAGGGGCGGGTCCCGGTCTGGGACAGGCGCTGATGCAGCGCTTTGCGCAAGGCGGTTATCGCGTAATTGGCCTGTCCCGGAGCCCGCATCATGCAAATGATGATACAAATTCTGTTCTCCTTGATCTTGCCGATGCACAATCTGTTTCTACAAAATTGGCAGATTTGATCGCTCACTATGGCACACCTGCCATTGTCATTCATAATGCGGCGCAATTGGCTATCAGCCCTTTTTTAGAGACCAGTGAGGAGACATTTGAGCAGCTCTGGCGCAATATGGTCTTGTCTGCGTTCAATCTGGCGCAGGCCACGCTCCCCGCAATGGTGCAAACAGGCAAAGGCGCCTTTGTTGTTTCAGGCGCAACAGCAAGCCTGCGCGGAGGCGCGAATTTTGCAGCCTTCGCTTCGGCAAAATTTGCGCTGCGTGGCCTCACCCAATCGCTTGCCCGCGAATTTCAACCCAAGGGGCTGCATATTGCTCATGTTATTCTCGATGGTCTGATTGACACACAGGCCAGCCGCGAGCGCACCAGAGGCGATCCGGCCCGGATGATGAAAGCCGAAGATATTGCGCAGACTTATTGGCATTTAGCCCACCAACCTATTTCAACCTGGACGCAGGAATTGGATTTGCGTCCGCACAGCGAGACATTTTGATCGTCTCAGGGGATGACCATGCAAACACATACTTTAATCATTGGAGCTGGCTTATCAGGTCTTGCCTTGGCAGATCGCCTGCAAAAGACGGGAGCCGATTATCTTGTACTCGAAGCGCGCAATCGCTTAGGTGGCCGCATTCACACACAATCTGTCAGCTCGCCTACAGGCCAGAGCAGCGAATTTGATTTGGGCCCGGCCTGGTTCTGGCCCGGCCAACCAATGATGGCAGCGCTCACTCAGCGCTTTGGTCTTGGCGTGTTCGAACAATATGCGCAGGGCGATCTGATGTTTGAAGATCGCCATGGTCAGCCCCATCGTGGTCTTGGTTATGCTTCCATGGAGGGCTCTTATCGCATTGCAGGCGGGTTGATGGGCCTTATCAAAAATCTGGCTGCAGGCCTGTCGCAGGATCGTCTGCTTTTATCAACGCGCGTTGTCGCTATCACGCAAAGGCCAGATGGCCTTGAGGTACGCTCAATCTCTGGCGAGCGCGAATGGACCATTCTGGCGCAATCTGTTGTGCTAGCCATTCCCCCGCGTGTGGCAATGAGCAAGATTGTGTTTTCTCCTGCTCTGCCGCAAGCAGCGCAGCGTTCTTTGTCAGATATTGCGACATGGATGGCGGGTCAGGCCAAGATCATGGCTGTCTATGATCGTCCTTTCTGGCGCGTACAAGGTCTCTCGGGTGATGCCATGAGTCAAAAGGGGCCTATGGTCGAGATTCATGATGCTTCACCGGCTCAAAACGGGCCCTATGCTCTGTTTGGCTTTGTCGGCTTGCCCGCCAATGTCAGGCTCTCGCGGCCAAATGAAATCGTGCGTCTGGCGCGCGAACAATTGGTGCGCCTGTTTGGGCCGGATATGCAAAATCCCTTGTCGATCACTTTGCAGGATTGGGCTGGTGAGGAATGGACAGCGACATCGTCAGATCAAACGCCCATTGGTTATCATCCCGCCTATCATTATCCCCCGCAGGCTGAAGGGCTTTGGGCAGGAAGGCTGATCTTTGGTTCGACGGAAGTCGCCTCGCAATTTGGCGGCTATCTTGAAGGCGCTTTAGTCGCAGCAAAAGATGCCAAGGCGCGTCTATCAAGGCAAAGACTGGTTGCAGCCAGTTGAGAGACAATCAATCCTCTCGAGGCGTTCTCACGCCTCGAGAATGCGCTCATCTGATTTGGCAGAATAGAGCAGATCCACCAGATCGCGGCGATTATCGAGCACAGCACGCTGATTGATCGAGCCCTTGTCGGTCATTTCGCTACGATCAATCTGTGGGCCTTGCACCAATACAATGGCGCGCTTCACCAAAGTGGAGCTGCCGGTATTTTGCTTGGCCAGAGATTTGAGCTTTGCCTCAAACTCTGCACGCAGGCGTGGATGCGCCAACACTCTGTCTCTTATACACATCTCCGAGCCCACGAGACGCTACGCTA
>OMIJ01000134.1 GCA_900299065.1 Hyphomicrobiales bacterium | reverse complement strand
TGCTGGCGGCAGGAACCTCTGCAATGGCTGCAAGCCAGCCTTTGGCAGCGGCATCTTCAAAAAAGAAATTATCCGTCACTGCAATTGCGTCGGCTGTAAAATTACCGGACTGTGTCTCTGCAACAAAGCGTTGCACCAAAGGGCCTGTGGTGAGGCGTTGGTAATCCATCTCAAGGCCGTATTTTTTTATGAAGCCGTCAATGAAATCCTGCGCGGCTTGTTGAGGCACAACGCTATAGAAGGTCAGCTTGCCTTCTTTTTTAGCGCCAGCCAGAAGAGAGGCTTCATCTGCGAGAGCCAGGCTCGGTCCCTGCAGTGTAGTCAATCCAGCCAAGGCTGGAAGAAGCAGGCTGGTGCCAGCGCCTTTGACAAAATCACGTTTGCTGAGTGCTTGAGTTTTGGAATATAGAATCGTCATCAGTTTCCCTCTTCATGTATGCTGGTACACGATGGTATACCAAAATTCTGAGGCTTCAAGGCCCCTCAGTTAGCCAATCATAGAGCCTAAGCTTCGGTTGGAGAGGCGCAGCACAATTCCGATCACGCAGGCATTTATCACGGCCATGATCAGGGCCAATGCGGCGACCTGCGGAAAACTTCCGTAGTTCCAAAGATCCATGAGAACACGGCCGATCACGGGTGTTTTTGAGCTCGCCAACAGGGCCGAGGCTGTAACTTCGCCCGCAGTATGGATGAAGATGATGGCCCAGCCCGCGGCAAGGCCGGGTAAGGCCAGGGGCAGCATGATGCGCCAGAATGTGCGCCCCTCGCCAGCTCCAAAGGTTCTGGACGCTTCTGCAAGATCTTTCCCGATCGTGCTGGTTGCAGAGGCTGCTGCTCGCCCGGCAAAGGGCAGGGCCATGACCATATAGGCGAGCAAGAGCAAGGTCTGCGTGCCATAAAGATTGAGCAGGCCTCCGCTAAAGGTGAGAATGAAACACACACCAATCACAGTGTGCGGTATTGTGGCGGGCAGGCTGGTTGCCAGATCTGCATATCGCTCAAGCCTGCGATTGAATGTTTGCGTATAGACCATGAGCGCTCCCACGCTTGCCATGGTCAATGTCGCGCTTGCGGCAGCCATTGTCAGGCTGTTGAGCAGGGCCCTGCTTGTTGCGCCGGTTTGGAAAAGGGCGACGCGATAATTCTCGAAACTCAAATTGCTCCATTGAATTGCAGGCGTCCAATAAGGCTGCAGAGAGACAAGCAAAAGTGCGGAGAGAGGAAGTGCGGCGGTTGCAAAAATATAGATCAGAGAAAAGCTATGCGCCAAAGGGCGCATTGTGCCCAGTCGAACAAGCGCAATGCGCTGTCCGCGGCCACCAATGGCGGCATAGCGGCGCGCATTGGTCAGGCGACGCTGTGTCCATAACAAGATCTGCACGATGAGAAATAAAAGTGCGGCGAGTGTCAGGGCCAGAACCGGACGCGGTGGATAGCTGTCGAGCAGGCGAAAAATATACACAGATATGACATCCATTCGGGCGCTGGCGCCAATGATGAAGGGGACAGAAAACAGCCCGAGACCAGAAATAATGGTAACGATACTTGCTGAGCCGATGGCGGGGCCAATGCTTGGCAGAGTGATCTTGATCAAAGTTTTGAATGGGCCGGCTTGATTGATCCGGGCGGCTTCTTCAAGCGCTGGATCCAATTGTCGCAGCGCTGCCGCCAAAATGAGATAGGCATAGGGGACGAGATAAAGCGCAGTCATCAGTCCAAGAGCTGTGGGGGTGAAAATATTTAAAGGCCCGCGTGCGATTGTCACTCCCAATGGAGCCAGCGCCCAGCGTAGAAAGCCATTCAGCAGACCTGCATTTGGATCCAGCAAAACCGCCCATCCCATCACCCCCGCAATGGGTGGAACAAGAAGAGGTGCGAGTGCCATTAGGCGCCCAAATCCTGGCAATCCTCCATCGGTTCGCTCGTCAATCCAGGCGAGCAGGCCACCTGTGATCAGAGCAATGATGGTGGCGCTGCCAACAATGATCAGAGTATTGAGCAGAACGGTTCGTAACGAAGCGCTACTCAGTCCTTCAGAAATTTCACGCCATGAATTGGCATCAAATAGTTTTGTTGTAGAGACAAGTAAGGGATATATCGTCAACAGTAAAAATATGCAGCATAGAGCAAGAGAGAATAAAGAAAATCCATTCACAGGCCAAAATAGTCTTCTTTCAAATTGTGCATTTGACGGTCTGAGAGAGAGCGATCCACTCATGAATGATCCGTCTTGTTATTTGCGAATATTCTGATGTGACGGGGATCAATAGCAAAATTGATTATGCTGCCAGCCTCAATCTGTTCATCAGAAAATTCGGTCAACGTAATCACAAGTTCGCCGACATTCAGGATGCGATCAGTCTGGATGCCCAGAAATTGTGTGTGATTAAGCTGTGCCGTGATCACATTTGTCTCAGCATCGCGATCATGACGCCGGCAATGATGGGGGCGAAACATCAAGGTGACATGATGATTGATTTGAAGATCCTCGGTGAGCTCAGCCAGCGCTTTGAGTTGACCCAAAGGGGTTTCAAGGAGGATATAGTCCGCAGTGATATCCCTGATGCGCCCGGTGATTTGATTTGTGGAGCCGATGAAATCGGCAACATAATGTGAACCTGGATGCGTATAGATTTCTAAAGGGCGGCCGGTTTGTGCAATTTTACCATTATTCATAACCACAATCCTATCTGCCAGAGCCATGGCTTCGCTTTGATCATGCGTGACATAAAGCCCCGAAAATTTAAGCCCTGATTGAATGTTTTTTAGTTCAATGCGCAGACGCTCGCGTACTTTGGCATCAAGATTGGACAAGGGCTCATCAAACAGAACCAGATCCGTCTTCCAGGCGATTGCCCGCGCCAGAGCCACGCGTTGTTGCTGGCCGCCACTCAATTGCCCGGGATAGGACTGCATAGCATGCGACAGGCCCACAATCGCGAGCACCTCGCTGACGCGTGTTTGAATGTCGGCTTTTGAATAGCCGATATTGCGCAGGGGAAAGGCGATATTGTCAAATATGCTCATATGGGGCCAAAGCGCATAGGATTGGAATACCATGCTCAGATGCCGCTGTTCTGGCGGCACCCAGATTCCTTTCTCTGCACTAAAGACAATCTTGCCATTGATGAGGATTTCACCTTCATCTGGCATTTCAAGACCAGCCACGCAGCGCAGCAGAGTTGTTTTACCGCAGCCGCTTGGGCCCAGGAGCACGAGAAATTCTGAATGCTCGACATCAAGCCAGATATGATCGAGTGCAATATGCTCGCCTTGGGACGTGCGAAAGCGCTTGGTCACGCCTCTCAGGCTCACTCTTGGGAAGGCTCGATCTGGAGATGCTTGATCGGTTATGGCCTGAGTGTGTTTCATCATGTCAGCTTTGGCCAATAGCATCTCCTGCCCAGTTTGCGATTGGTATGTGCGACTGTAGGATAGTCCTAGGTGAAGGAAAATCCCGGGCGAAACCCCTTGGGGGTTTAACTTAATTGGTATACCATGGTACACCGTATACCACCCTGTGGCAATCTTCTGAATGATCGCTTCAGTGTGCTTTAAAAAGGGGGATATGTCTTGAGGAGGCCGAATGGCGGGTTCATCACAACGCAAAACCACTGCGCTGCCAAAAAAAGCCGCTGCGCTGCAAAAAGTCTCTGCCCAGCGTAAAACGGGCAAAGCTAAAAATCCTGCGCATGACGCCCAGCCGCATGCCTCGCTGAGTGATCAGGCCTATGGGGCTATTCGAGATGCTCTGCGTCTGGGGACAATTCGGCCGGGGGATCGTGTTAAAGAGCGTGAATTGGCCACGCGATTGGGATTGGGCCGCACGCCAGTGCGAGAGGCGATAAAGCGCCTCGCTGTTCAGGGTTTGCTCGCGCAGGATGCGGGCCAAGGTCTAGTGTTTAAAAAACTAGGTCAGCGTGATCTGGTGGATATTCATATTGTTTGGGCCGTTTTGCAGGGGTTGGCGGCAAAGCTCGCGGCTCAAAATGCCACTGAGGTGGAAATCACGGCCATGCGCATTTTGCACGATAAGCTCACAGGCGACATCAAGACCAATATCAACCAGGCCTTGCGCATAGCCCGACGTCTTGATCAGCTCATTTATCAAGCCAGTCATAATGATTATCTCGCGCGCCATATTGGGCAATTGATTGATACAGTCGGGCTGCAATCCTCGACCAGCACATTTACAATCGCAGGGCGTGCAGCAGCCTTTGTGCGAGAAATGGATCTGATCATCACCGCTATCGAAAAGCGTCAGCCAGATAAAGCTGAAAAGCTCGCAAGAGAGCATAATGAAAAGGGCCTTGCGGCGCGGCTTGCACTGGATCTTACGCAGGAGGGATAAATCGAATAAACGCAGGATTGGGATTGCTCCCAATTTCAGTATGGAAGTAGCGTTCTTCAGTTCTTGCTCCTATTCCGTCAATGGGAGATGTTATATGGCCTTGGTTGTGGAACATTAGAAAATTTGTTAGCGTCATGAAAATAGGTTGGGCTGATTTTATAAAGCCAGCTCGTCAGGGGGGGATATGATCAAGCGTCTTCTTGCAATTGGTGTTGCTCTGTCTG
>OMIJ01000133.1 GCA_900299065.1 Hyphomicrobiales bacterium | reverse complement strand
GCCGCTGATCAAACGAGCGCGGGACGTGTCTATTCCAAAACACAAGTTAATGTGATCTGCCCCTGGCATGGCTTTGAATTTGATATTCGCACCGGCCGCCATCCCACAGACCCAGAGGTGCGTCTGCGCCCCGTGCCTGTGCGCATTGAGGCTGGCAATATTGTGATCAGCCTGCCAAAATAAACTGGCGTTGAACGCAGCTGCCCTTTAAGGCAGGCGATAAAGCTTGCGGGCATTCTCCGACAAAATATTCCGCCGCGCCACAGGATCGAGGCCGGCTGGCAATGCATGGCGCGGATCATCAAAATCCCAATGCGGATAATCGCTCGAGAACAAGATCCGATCAAAGCCAATCCAGCTCATCACATCAAGAAGATCTTGCGGATTATCCGGCTCTTCTATGGGCTGCGTCGAGACCCAAATATTCTCTTTTATATATTCAGAAGGCAGGCGTTTGAGATGCGGCACTTCACTGCGCAATCTTTTATAATTACGATCCAGCCGCCAGCACAAAGCTGGTAACCAGGCCATACCGCCTTCGACAATCACCACTTTGAGATTGGGAAAGCGCTCAAAAACACCTTCCACAACAAAGCTGGTCAATAGCGCCTGCGAAGAGGTCGCATGCTCTGCCATTTCCTCAATGTAATAAGATGCCCAGCCTGAACTTGTATTGGGCCAGCCGCTATAACCAAAAGCGTGAATACCAATCGGCAAGTCAAAGGCACTGGCCGCTTCATAGATCGGCCAATAGCGCTGCTTGCCAGGCAATTCACCCAAGCGGCTCATATATTGAACTTGCGCAAAGCCTCCCATGGCCGCGCAGCGTTCAATCTCGCGCGCTGACGCCGCGCCATCTTCATAAGGCACAATGATGGAAGATTTGAGCCGCGAATCCCGGCTGATCCAGCGATCAAAATGACAATCATTGATGGCATGCGCCAGTGCCACAGACAGCTCGTTATTTTGAATGCCCTGCCCTGTGGGTTGCAGATAATTCAAAATGCCATAATCGACATCATAATAATCGAGGAATTGCTCTTGCATGAGCTGCAAATCAGAGCCAGGCAGGCCACCCGACTTTGGCCAGGAATCGCGCCGCGCCGCCATGGGCTGACCTTTGGGAAAATTCGATCCTGCCAGCAAACCCGAGCGCGGACGCACGCCATAAGTTTGCACATGGTCCCACCAACGCTGCGCCAAATAGGGCTTGAAATCGTCCATCGTATCTTGCGGATGCAAATCCGCATCAATGACCGCCAGACGATTGGAGGCTTTGCCTGCGACAGGGTTCAGAGTGTCCAAGCTCATGTGACTAAAGCTCCCAGACGTTCATAACTGGCCAAAGGATTATCGACCATGATCTTATGTCGTATCGCTGCAGGAATGGCAGGCGGCATGGGATCATTGCCATCAAAATGCCAATGCGGAAAATCAGAGGCATAGAGAAACATTTCATCAGAATTAAAATGCCCCATCAGGCGTTCAACAATTTTGGGATCATCCGGCGCATCAAAGGGCTGGATTGAAAAGCGCACATGCTGGCGCACAATATCGAGCGGCGCCTGTTTCACCCATGGCACTTCGAAGCGAAGTCCGCGCCAGAATTTGTTGAGACGCCACATAAAGCCTGGCAACCAAGACACACCTGATTCCAGACAAACCACACGTAAGTCCGGAAATTGCGCAAACACGCCCTCTGTGATCATGCTTGTGAGAGTTGATTGAAACCCCTGCGCCTGATCGGTGTAATCCTCCAGATACCAGCTCGGCCAGCCCAAGGAAGTGACCGGGTTTTTGTAGGATGAGCCCGCATGAATTCCAATGGTGAGTTTATGCCTTTGCGCCGCTGCATAGAGCGGCCATAAATGACGCCGCCCCATGGGCACATCGCCCATGCACAAAAACAGCACTTGCACAAAGCGTGGATCAGCTGCGCAGCGCTCTATCTCTTCAACAGCCAGCTCAACATTATTTGTCGGGACAACGATGGAGGCGCGCAGACGCCGATCTCGATCCAGCCATTCGGCCTTGATCCAATCATTCAAGGCCCGGGCAAAAGCAATAGCCTGATCCTCATTCATGATCAGCTGAATGCCATAGAGCGGATTGAGAATGGCCAGATCCGCGCCCATTGTATCAAACACGGGCCCGACGAGATCCTCCAATCTGGAGGCAGGTCGGGGCTTGGCCTGCCAGTCTGGACGGCAGGTTAAGGGAGAATTGATAGGATAGGACGCCGATTCAACCGTCTCGAGGCCACGAACGCTGATCATTTCGCGCCAATATTCATCCATATAGGGGGCGAGCGCCCCCAAGGACGGGACAAAAGGGTGGATATCGCAATCAATGGCACGCAAATCAGCCTCCAGAGACCGATTTTCGCAAGCTCCGCTCCCAAGAGCAAGGGGCAGATTAGACCTCAAGCGGCAAAAAGCCTCGGCCAAGGAATTGCCCCCTCTTGCCCTTCCCCCCAGAGGCTTTTTCCCCTACATGAACGTCAGATTTTGAAGGACGAGACGAATCCATGCACGCCTATCGTACCCAGACTTGCGGAGACCTCCGCCAGAGCCATGATGGTCAGATTGCTCGCCTGTCGGGCTGGTGCCATCGCATCCGCGACCATGGTGGCGTGCTCTTCATTGATCTACGCGATCATTATGGCATGACCCAATGCGTCATTGATCCGGATTCGCCTGCTTTCAAGCTCGTCGAGACCTTCCGCGCTGAATGGGTTGTGCGCCTCGATGGCAAAGTACGCGCCCGCCCCCAGGGCACAGAAAATGCGGATATGCCCACTGGCGCAATCGAGCTTTATGTGACTGATGCTGAGGTCCTCGGCCCCGCAGCAGAACTGCCTCTGCCCGTCTTTGGTGATCAGGACTATCCCGAAGAGACAAGGCTCAAATATCGCTTCCTCGACCTGCGCCGCGAGCGTCTGCACAAAAACATCATGCTGCGCATTGGTATCATCGACTGGTTGCGCACAGCAATGAAGGGTGCAGGCTTCAACGAATTTAACACACCCATTCTTACTGCTTCTTCGCCCGAAGGTGCCCGCGATTTCCTCGTGCCTTCGCGTCTGCATCCCGGCACGTTTTACGCTCTGCCACAGGCCCCGCAGCAATATAAGCAATTACTGATGATGGCAGGCTTTGATCGTTATTTCCAAATCGCCCCCTGTTTTCGCGATGAAGATCCACGCGCTGATCGCCTACCGGGTGAATTCTATCAGCTTGATTTGGAAATGAGCTTTGTCACGCAAGAAGATGTGTTCAATGCCATTGAGCCTGTCATCACTGGCGTTTTTGAGAAATTTGGCTCGGGCCGCCCGGTGACCAAAAAATGGCCGCGCATTCCTTACGCTGAGGCCTTGCAGAAATATGGCTCCGACAAACCCGATCTGCGCAATCCCATCATCATGCAGGATGTCTCGACACATTTTGCAGGCTCCAACTTCAAAGTTTTTGCCCGCATGCTGGAAACATCCGGCAATCAGGTCTGGGCCATTCCCGCCAAAACTGGCGGCAGCCGCACCTTCTGTGATCGCATGAACAGCTGGGCCCAAAGCGAAGGCCAGCCCGGCCTTGGCTATATCTTCTGGCGCGAGGATGGCGCTGCTGGCCCTATTGCCAATAATATTGGCCCCGAGCGCACCGAAGCCATTCGTGCGCAGCTTGGCCTTGGCGCTGGCGATGCCGCTTTCTTTGTGGCCGGTGATCCGCAAAAATTTGTGCGCTTTGCCGGCGATGCGCGCACCAAAGCAGGCAAAGAACTCAATCTGATTGATGAAAACCGGTTCGAACTCGCTTGGATTGTCGATTTCCCCATGTTCGAATGGAATGAGGATGAGAAGAAGGTCGATTTCTCGCACAATCCCTTCTCAATGCCACAAGGCGGGCTGGATGCGCTCACCACGCAAGATCCGCTCACCATTAAGGCCTTCCAATATGACATTGCTTGCAATGGCTATGAGATTGCCTCGGGCGGCATTCGCAACCACAAGCCAGCCGCTATGGTGAAAGCCTTCGAAATTGCGGGCTATAGCGAGCAAACCGTGGTCGATCGCTTTGGCGGCATGTATCGCGCCTTCCAATATGGCGCCCCGCCCCATGGCGGCATGGCCGCCGGCGTCGACCGCATTATCATGCTAATGGCCAATGAACAGAATTTGCGCGAAGTGGCTCTCTTCCCGATGAACCAGCGCGCTGAAGATCTGTTAATGGGAGCGCCGTCAGAGCCAACGCCCAAGCAATTGCGAGAATTGCATTTGCGCGTCAACAAGCCTGAATAGATCAATCCAAAGCTGGGGCTTAACCTGTCTGCTGAAAGCAGACAGGTTAAGCGCGATCTAAAAAGTCTTTTGGCCGATCTTTTGTTCAGCCCTCACATCGGCTTTTGAAAGCGCAACACGAATTCATCGTTACGAATGCCCGATTTATGCACCGAGACAGTGCGCGGATCATCGGGATTGCGAAGGAAATCGCCGGTTCCCACATGTTTGAACCCCGCGGCAACCACTTCGGCAATCAGAGCGCTTTCTTCAATGCGATGAGTTGTATTGCCAACGCTTGTGCCCTCACCCGGGCGCGCCGAATGATCGGCAATCACCAATAAACCACCGGGCTTGAGCGCATCAAACATAGCCTTGTTCATCGCCGCACGATCAACTTTCATGAAGGTTGTATCGTGATAGGCGAAGAAGAAGGAGATAAGATCAAGATTGCCATATTCAGGCGCAAGCGCCTTGTCATAAGGCTGAACCAATGGCTGCATATGTGCCAGATTGGGCGCCTTGGTGCGTGATATGAACCGATCAGAGGCCTTGTCGGACTGCCCCCAGACCTTGCCTGTCGGCCCCACAGCTCTGGCCATTAATTCGGTCGAATAGCCGCCGCCTGCGCCCATATCCACGACCTTCCAGCCCGTCTTGGGACCTGTGAATGAAAGCAATTCAAGCGCATTGCGCTTCTTGTCATTCTCGCGGTCCGCATCGCTGCGATCAGGCGCTGCCAGCACCGCCTTATAATCCTGCGCCAGAGCCGCAGGGCTCGATTGCATGAGGCCCAATGTGAGAACAAAGGCTCCAACGAGACTTGAAACTATCAAACGCATATTCATCAGTAACTCCCTTAGCGTGAAATTATCTTTTTTTGATCATGTCATGACTTGCTAGGCAAAGCCAGCCGCTCTGAGCCCCAGAATGTGATCGCCCTCAAGCATTGCTTGGCGTGAGCGGCGCATGGCCCCGAATGAGATCACTGCCCTTTTCCGCCATCATCAGAACACAGGCATTGATATGAGCCCCCACCATATCAGGCATAGCAGAGGCATCGACAACGCGCAGATTTTCTATGCCCTTCACCTTCATATCCGGATCAAGCACGGCATGTGGACCCGCCATCGAGCAGGAACCTGCGGGATGATGGGCAGTCACTGCGCTGCGCCTGATATAGGCTTCAATCTCGGCATCGCTCTTGACCTTATCGCCAGGAGTTTTTTCAACTCCGCGATAGGGATCAAGCGCGCTCTGATATGCGACTTCACGCGCTAGTTTAAATCCCTGCATCAATTTTGGCAGATCATTGGGCTCGGAGAAGAAATTATACAAAATGCGGATCGGATCTCTCGCATCTTTTGAACGCAATAATAAACGACCCCGGCTTTCGGGATGCAACAGACAGGGACGAATGCCATAACCATCCAGATAAGGCGCGGCCAGTCCGGGAAACCAAAGGCGCGCATCTGTTGGCGCACCACGAAACATAAACTCAATATCTGGAACTGGCTGATCATCCGATGTCTTGATGAAAGCATGTAGTCCGCCAGGCACAATCGTGCCTGCACCAGTGCCAAACACATAGGCCTGCAACATAGAAAGTGCCATGCGATCAAAGCGCATAGCAGCATGAAAGGAGCCCTGATCCTTGCGCGTGAACATGATCAGCACGGCAAGATGATCTTGCAGATTATAACCAACCGGCAGATCTGCGATGACAGGAATATCCATGTCGCGCAAATGATCAGCCGGACCAATGCCCGAGAGCATTAGCAAATGCGGCTTATTGAATGTACCTGCCGATAAAATCACTTCGCGTTCAGCATGCGCCTGCACCAATAATCCATGATGCTCATATTCAATGCCGATGGCTTTGGTACCTTGCATTAAAATGCGCAAGGCATGCGCCTTCACTTCAACCTTGAGATTGGGACGCTTGCGCGCTGGCTTGAGAAAGGCTGTGGCCGAGGAAGAGCGCCGACCATTGCGAATTGTATATTGGCTTCTGCCAAAACCCTCACCATTCGCCCCATTATAATCAGGCGTGAAAGGCAGGCCCGCCTGACGCGCCGCATCTACCCAGGCTGGAAAAATCGGATCATCCGTCTTTGCCCATTCCGTACCAAGAGGCCCTTGCCCACCGCGCCAGGCGCTCTCGCCCTCGATCCAGCTTTCGCAGCGTTTGAAATAAGGCAGCACTTCTGAATAAGACCAGCCCTTGGCTCCGGAGCGGGACCAGCGATCATAATCGCCTCTGTGGCCGCGCGTATAAGCCATGACATTTACAGAGGAGGAGCCGCCCAGCACCTTGCCACGCGAGGCTTCAATACGCCGATTGTTCAATGCAGCTTCGGGCTCTGTTTCCATGCCCCAATCATGCATGTGATATTCATGCATCTTGCCCATACCCAGCGGAATATGGATCAGCGGATTCCAATCGCGCCCGCCCGCTTCGAGCAAAAGGACGCTCGCCCCCTCATCTTCGCTGAGCCGATTAGCCAGCACACAGCCTGCTGAACCTGCCCCAACAATGATGTAATCATAGCTATTAGCCAAAGCCATGCGCGCCCCCTCTAACTTTAAGCCCTACAATGAAGCTTATCTTTTGTCATCCATGCGCTAATCCGTTCATGACCCCAAAGAAAAAGGCAGCCCGAGGCTGCCTTCATAATCTTCACTGCGCGGATCAAAAGCAAACTTGGAATGCCTAGCCGACAATCTCATTGCCGCTGAACCATTGGGCAATTTCAACTGCCGCAGTTTCGGGCGCATCCGAACCATGTACGGAATTCTCGCCAATGCTCAATGCAAAGGTCTTGCGAATGGTGCCGGCTTCCGCATTGGCAGGATTGGTTGCGCCCATGACATCGCGATAACGCTTAATGGCATTCTCGCCCTCAAGAACCTGCACAACCACGGGAGCCGCAGTCATCTGCTCGACCAGTTCGCCAAAGAAGGGACGATCCTTATGGACCCAGTAAAAGGTCTGGGCCTGAGCCTTGGTCATATGGACACGCTTTTGAGCGACAATACGTAGGCCGGCTTCTTCAATCTTGGCATTGATGGCGCCAGTGAGATTGCGGCGGGGGGCATCGGGCTTAAGAATAGAAAATGTGCGTTCAAGCGCCATGGTCTTCAATACCTGTCTGATAGAGGGAGGACTGCGGCGCTTATACCCGCGCAAGGCAGCTGGCACAAGCTCCCGACGGCCCCCTTTCAGCCGGAGCCCGGTCCCATACGCTTTTTTAAACTCTGCCTGCCATTATGCTTGCCAAAGTATGATTGGAATGTGCCGTGTCTTATTCATTAGATGAACTGCGTCAAATGGTCAGTGCTACCCCCACAGCTCGCGCTGAGGGCCAATGGGGTTCTGGAGATTTATTGGGTCTCGGCTTGTCAATTATTGTGCTGTTTGGTGCGACAAACTTATTGACCTACAAGCTGGGTGAACGCTACAAACCTTTGCAAATGGCCAAAAGCAAGAATGAAATCCTGCTGGATCAATCCCCCCCGACAGGCCAAACCATTGTGATTGCAGGCAAGACTTATACTGCTCCCTTAGATTCAGATATGACGGCGAGCATTTCACCCGCCAAGCCTGCAATTCGAACCGTAGGCAGCGCCTATCCAAATCCGCAACAGCAAAAGCTGCAAAACCAAGTCCGTTTCAATCATTACCACTCGACACTTGCTCAGCCCAAAAAAGTGCAAGCCTCAGAACCGTCTAAAACCCGCCTGTCGCAAGCACAGACCACAAATTCGAAAGGATTGAGCCCGATCAGGCCGCTGCCTATGCCCAAACCTGCGGGGCCGGAATATTGGGATAAACGCTAGTTTCCTGTCTTAGGATATGAGAGATTTTCTTGCCTTGCCCACGATTGATTATGCCTATAGAAAATCTATATATATAGGCATAATCAATCATAGAGCTGGCCATGAATTTGCGAGATTTGCGCTATATCACCGCCCTCGCCGAGCTGGGACATTTCGGACGCGCGGCTGAGGCCTGTCATATCAGCCAGCCCACATTAAGCGGACAAATTCTCAAACTCGAAGAAGAATTGGGCATAGCCATTTTTGAACGCGTTGGGCGCTCCGTGCGCCTGACAGCAGCGGGCGAGCGCATCATCGAACAGGCACAAAAAGCCGTGCAAGCTGCCGATGATATTCTGGCCAGCGCCAGAGCAGCACGTGACCCCCTGAGCGGCGCTCTGTCGATTGGCACTATTCCAACAATCGCCCCCTATTTGTTGCCGCATATTCTGCCCAAAGCTGGCAAGGATCTGCCCAATGCCCCGCTCATTTTGCATGAAGATATTACCCAGAATTTGATGGGGGCTCTCACATCCGGGCGGCTTGATGCAGCCATTATCGCCACCCAGGAAAAATCATCTCTGATCACCACACTGCATCTCTATGATGAGCCCTTCTGGGTTGTGCTGCCCCAAACACACGAACTCGCAAGGCGCAAAACAATCGCACCGCAGGATCTGGATCCGCGCGCTCTTCTCTTGCTGGCAGATGGGCATTGTCTGCGCGATCAGGCGCTCGATTTATGCGGCCATCCAGAGCTCGGCGATGGTCAGATTGCTGAAGTGCGTGCGTTAAGCCTGGAGACTTTGATGCAATTGGCAGCGGCAGGCTATGGCGTGACCCTTGCCCCGGAACTTGTCGTGCAAAGTGTGCGAGGACTCGCCAAAGGTCTTGTCGCCCGCAAGCTCAATGGCAAGCAATCCTATCGCAGTATTGGCCTTGCGTTTCGCCGCAACTCACCACGCATCAAAGCGCTGGAGAAATTGGCGCAGATTATTCGCAGTACAATCACAAAAAAGCTTAAGGTTCCAGAATGAATATCAATGCGATCAATGAGAGCCTTCGCTTTGACTGAGCCAATTGACACAATGTTCAATTCTGAGTGATCAATTGCCGCTGGATTGCAATTTGCGGATTTCTTCTTTGAGATCCTCAGGCGCCTTGGCCAAGCGATCTAGCATATCCAAAGCCTCATCTGCCCCAACAGGGCTAATATCTATGCGCAGCTTTTCAGCATCGGCCAAAAATTCCTTATCCTTGGTCATATCCAGAAACGCTTTTTGCAAGGCCTTGGCGCGATCAGCTGGAATGCCCGGCGGACCAACAAGCGGGCGCGAGAGAATATAGGGAATCTCAGCCAGCTCGATCAATTGACGCGAAACCTCATCCTTGGCGAGTTCGCGCGCCGTTGGCACATCGGGGAACTGAGCCAAACGCGTGGCGCGGGCAAATTGCAGAAGCGGACGCATATTGCTGTCAGGCTTCATCCAGCCAGGTTGCGTGGAGGCAACAGCAGATTGACCAATGAACCGGCCCTCAATCTCATTGCGCTCAATCGCCACATTCAAGCCATTACTCCCGGGATAACCGGAGACAATTCTAAAATTGAGCCCAATTGTCTTGCGCATCAACATGGCCACATCCGTATCAGTCGAGCCTTCTGACGTGCCGCCCAATATGATTTCAGGACCACCTAGACGACGAGCCTCATCAAGGGATTTGGCCTTGGCATCCTTGCGCACCCACAGCATATAGGCATCATCCTGCGCACTGGTGGGTGAGCCAAGCCAGGTATATTTGCGCGCATCAAATTGCACATTGGGATTGCCACCGAGCACGCCCATCAACGGCATATTACGCGCAAAGGTAGCCAGCGCAGTTCCGTCCTTGGGTGCCGCAACATAAATATGATTAGCGGCACGCAGACTGCCGGCTCCCGGCATATTCTGCACAATGACACCGGGATGGCCGGGCATGAATTTGCTAAAATGGCGCGAGATCAACCGCGCATAGACATCATAGCCCCCGCCCACATCATAACCGACAATAATCTGGATTTGTTTGCCCTTGTAGAAATCCTCAACAGGATCGGCCACAGCCATAGTTGCTAGACACGCAGCTCCTAATCCCAACAGAAAAGCTTTCATGGCATTCTCCTCCCAATCTTGAATTGGCAGATTATTCTACCCTGACTCCCATGAGTCTATTTAGCCTTGCGCCATCGGGGTGATCCCCCTGTTCCAGACGGAGGCTATCGCCTCCTTCAACAAGCTGCAAGCTGGCCGCGGCCCCATAGGGCTAAAGTCAGGTCGAAACGCGATCGAACCCTTGCCAATTGGCTCGTGAGGGCTCAAATGTCTCCCGTGCTTCACATTAATGATCTGACCTTTCGACTGGGACCACGTATTTTATTCGACAAAGCAAGCATTGCTTTGCCCGAGCGCGGGCGCGTGGGCTTCGTGGGACGTAATGGCACAGGTAAAACAACCTTGTTTCGCATGATTGTTGGCGAACAAGATCCCGAAAGCGGATCTATCACTGTGCCGCGCAATATGCGCATTGGCCGCGTCGAACAGGAAGCACCTGGGGGGCCCGGCTCTTTGGTTGATTTTGTCCTCTCAGCCGATCTGGAACGCTCGGCTTTGATGAAAGAGGCTGAGTCAGCGCAAGATCCTCATCGGATCGCAGAAATTCAAACCCGCCTTGCCGATATTTCCGCCCACGCAGCCCCGGCGCGGGCTGCGGCCATTCTCTCTGGTCTTGGCTTTGATCATGCGGCCCAACAAAGATCCTTATCAGAATTTTCCGGTGGTTGGCGCATGCGTGTCGCATTGGCCGCTGTGCTCTTTTCTGAGCCTGATTTGCTGTTGCTGGACGAGCCCACCAACTACCTCGATCTTGAAGGCACGCTCTGGCTCATCGATTATCTGGGCAAAAGTCAGGCAACGATCATTGTCATCAGCCATGATCGTGATCTGCTCGATGCCGTCTGTGATCATATTCTCCATCTTGATCAAAGCCGCCTGAGCCTATGGCGTGGCAATTATACCAGCTTTGAAAAGCAAAGGCGGGAGGCTCAGGCCATTCAGCTCAAGCATCTTAAAAAGCAGGAAGATCAAAGACGACACTTACAAGCCTTTGTGGATCGCTTTCGTGCTCAGGCCACCAAGGCACGCCAGGCGCAATCGCGTTTGAAAATGCTTGAGCGCATGGAGCCCGTCTCTGCACTCATTGATCAGCAAGTGCTGCCGTTTCGCTTTCCCTCGCCGCAAAAGCCACTTGCTCCGCCGATTATTGCGATGGAAGGTGTGAGTGTAGGCTATGAAGACCGCGCTGTGTTGAGCCGTCTCAACCTGACTATTTCCAATGATGATCGAATTGGCCTTTTGGGACAGAATGGCAATGGCAAATCAACCTTTGCAAAATTATTAGCTGCCCGCCTCAAACCCATGTCAGGGGCTTTGCGCCGCTCTCAGAAACTTGATGTCGGCTTCTTCGCGCAGCATCAGGTTGATGATCTCAACCCCTTGGGCACGCCCTATTCGCATGTCGCCCCTTTGTTACGCGATGCGACAGAGGCTAAAATTCGGGCGCGATGCGCTGAACTCGGCTTCCCCAATGTCAAGGCCGATACAAAAGTCTCGGAATTATCGGGCGGCGAGAAAGCCCGTCTCCTCATGGGACTAGCCACCTTTGATGGCCCGCATCTTTTGATCATGGACGAGCCCACCAATCATCTGGACATTGATAGTCGTGCAGCTCTGATTGAAGCCATTAATGAATATGAAGGCGCCATCATTCTCGTCTCGCATGATCGTTATTTGCTAGAGGCCTGCGCCGATCGTTTGTGGCTGGTAGCCGATGGTCAGGTTAAAAGCTTTGATGGTGATATGGATGATTACACCAAATTTGTGCTTGAGCGCACCAGAGCTGAAACAGGTACAATTTCGGCCAGTGGTGAAGACGATAAAAACACCCAGCTTGAACAACGCCGCCAATCGGCGCGTT
>OMIJ01000132.1 GCA_900299065.1 Hyphomicrobiales bacterium | reverse complement strand
TTTAGCTGCAAGTCTAGCGTCCGTTTCCCCTTCAGATGAGAAGGCGGCGGAACAGTTAAAATCCCGGTTTCAGGATATTATTGCTGCGAGTGAACCCATTAGCGTCATGTGGTTGGTGGATGCCAAAGGTGAGAAATGGGTCAATAATCATTCAGGAAGTCCGGCGCGCAGCTCCGCTGCAGAGCAGGACTATTTTATTGAGGCATTTGCTAATCCTGACCGATTGATCATTGGCAGTTCCGTGAAAGGGCTCATGCTTGATCGGGAGCGCTTTGTTGTCAGCCATGCGCTGAAGACCACAACTGGTGCTTTTTCCGGCGTGCTTGTCGCCGGAGTTGATACTCTTCACTTTTCCAGTCTCTATGACAATCTCGTCAGGGCTTCCAATGTCTATCTTGTTGCGTTTAACGACAAGGGTGGGGTCATTGCGCGCTCTTCCGGTGTCGATGAGCAGGGCATTGCGCTTGCCAAAGCCGCCTTAATCAATAAGGACCTCAGGGTGCCAGCGTCTGATGCCTCCAATGGCAATGAGCTGGTTGAGCAAGATTGGATCTGGGCGGTCAATCGATCCACGCTTTATCCCGTCACGCTAGTTGCGGGTACAAGACTAGGACCTGCTATGTCGGAATGGCATATTCGTGCGGGTCAGGATTTGATACTGGGTATTCTGATTACCTTTGGATTTTTATTACTTGCTCAAGCGGGTATTCGTGCCGTGGATCGCGAAGCTGCGGTTACAGAATCCTTGCGCAATCTCAATGATAATCTTGAAGAGCGTGTGCGTGTGCGCACACAATCCTTGCATCTTCTTCTGCGTGAGCTCAATCACCGTATCAAGAATAATTTACAGATTGTGGGATCATTGGTGCGTTTGCAATCGCGCTGGCATAAGAACCCAACTGTTGCAGCCATACTTGATCGCACACATTATCGTATCTTCGCCATTGCTGACCTTTACAGCGAGCTCGAGCAGGCGCGAACCGGTTCAGCCTCTTCGCGACAATTCTTTGAACGCATAGCAAGGCGCATTGTTGAAACGAGCGAGCATCCTGAACTCAATCTCGAATTGGTGCTTGATATTGATGATATGGCACTCATTGTGGATCAGGCGGTTCCTTTGGGTCTGGTCCTCAATGAGCTGGTGACCAATGTCGTGAAACATGCCTTTCACGACCATACGAATGGACGAATTGAAATTACCTTCCGCAATCATGGCGAATTGGTGGAATTAACCGTCAAGGATAATGGCACGAGTGTACCAGGCCGTTTCAGAGGGCGCGGCTTGGGTCGGCGTATAGTCGAGCTGCTCGTGCAACAATTGCATGGGTCCATGACTATCGAAGATCGTAATGGTCGAATTGTTTGCCTCAAAGCGCCTTTGCGCAATGTGGAAAGTGGCAAGACCCAATCTTATGCTATATCGGAAGACCTTGGCTCTGGTGCCAATCGTCAGGACCATCTGCGCGCGGCCGAATAGCCGGTCTTTTCTTCCTGCCCCGTTCATATTACAGCTGACAATAGTCATGCCTTTTGCTTCCAGCAAAGGCGAGAGATCAGGACATGGGGTGAGACATGGGTGAATATGCAATCGGGCAGCCGGTGCCGCGTTTCGAGGATCCACGTTTGATCCAGGGCGGTGGTCGCTATGTTGATGATTATTCTTTCCCCAATATGGTCTGTGGTGTTGTGCTGCGTGCCAAACATGCGCATGCCAAAATTCTCTCTATTGATGTCAGCCAGGCCAAATCTGCTCCCGGAGTGCTTGCCATCCTTACCCATGCCGATTGGCAGGCGTCCGGCTGGGCTGATTTGCCGCGTCCGCGCGGTCGCAAGAAAAGGGATGGCTCGCCCTTTTATCGCCCCGCTTTGCCTGGTCTGACAGGCGATAAAGTGCGCTGGATTGGCGATTATGTTGCCTTTGTCATTGCTGAGACGCGCGAACAGGCGCTTGATGCGCTGGAATTGATCCATGTTGATTATGAAGTGCTCCCGGCTGTTCTCTCCGGTCTTGCTGCTTTGGAGCCCGGTGCACCAGCGGTCTGGGAAGATAATCCAGATAATATTTGTTATGTGCATCTTGAAGGCAATAAAGACAAAACCGATGCTGCTTTTGCCAGCGCCGCGCATATCATCAAACATCGCTTTGTGATCAATCGCGTCTATGCGGCAACGATGGAGCCGCGAGGATGTATTGGTCTTTATGACAGAGCCGATGATCGATTCACCGTTTATACGACTTTACAACGGGCGTTGAACTTCCGTCAGGAATTGGCGGGCAGTTTGAAAGTTCCCGAGAGCAAATTGCGTGTTGTGGCCGGCGATATTGGCGGCAGCTTTGGCATGAAGTCGGGCGTCTTCAATGAAGTAGCTTTGTGTCTTCTTGGTGCTAAAATTGTTGGGCGTCCGGTCAAATGGACGAGCACACGTTCGGAGGCTTTTCTGAGCGATGCCATGGCACGCGATAATGTCACGGATGGCGAATTGGCACTGGATGCTAATGGCAAATTCCTTGGCCTCAGAGTCAAGACAGTGGCTAATTTAGGGGCTTATATTCAAACCGGTTCCGAAGGCGGGCCGATCAGCAATCTGGGCACTTTGGCCGGTCCATATGTTTTGCCTGCTGCGCATGTGGATGTGACGACGACCTTTAGCAATACGCATTGGATGCGACCCTATCGCGGTAATGGCAGGCCAGAGGCGGCT
>OMIJ01000131.1 GCA_900299065.1 Hyphomicrobiales bacterium | reverse complement strand
CATAAATCTGTGCTGGATCGACTGCGGCCGATTTTTGATGTGATTGGCAATCGCATTTTTCATGTCGGTGAGCCGGGCAATGGCGCGACGATCAAGCTTTTGACCAATCTTTTGTGGTTTGTCAGTGCGGCTGCGATTGGCGAGGGTTTGATGCTGGGCGCCAAGGCGGGTGTGCCGCTTCCAATTGTCTGGGAGGCGATCAAATCGAGTGCAGGTAATTCCTGGGTGGCGGAACATGATGTGCCCTCTATCTTTGCAGGCCATTATGATCCCAGTTTCTCCCTGGCTCTATGTTGCAAGGATCTGGGACTTGTTAATGATATTGCCCGTTCACAGGGCTATTCCTTGACCATGGGCGCGCAGGCACAGGCCTTATTTGAAGAGGCGCGGGCCCGTTATGGCGATGATGCGGCCGAATTGCATGTCGTCCGTCTCCTTGAAGAGCGTGTTGGCCTTTTCCTGCGCGCAGATCTGCCAAAATCTTAAGAGCTCTTCCCTGCTAGTGTGAATGGGGCGATGATGCGCAAACAAACGCAATTAATGGCCGAGGCCCATCTGTACATGCCGCAGGGCGTGGCGGAGAATTATCGCTATTGGGGAGATGATCGCACTGTCTTTATCCAAAGCGCCAAGGGATGTGAGCTGACCGATTGCGATGGCAAGGTCTATGTTGATTTTCGCCTGGGCTATGGGCCAATCATTCTTGGCTATCGGGATGAGCGTGTGGATCAGGCGGTGATCGAGCAGATCACCCAGCGCGGCACATTATCGGGCTTTGCCACATCGCTGGATACAGAGGTCGTCAAGCAGATCAAATCTTTGTGCCCGCAAATCGAGAAATTGCGCTTTGCCAATTCCGGCACGGAAGCAGTGATGGGGGCTATTCGCACAGCGCGCGGCTTTACTAAGCGTGATCGCATTGCCTGTGTTGAAGGTGGGTTTCATGGTCTGTTTGATGAGGTGATGTGGAAATCCGATATTGAGAGCTGGGACCCTGCAAGCGGGAAACATCCGGATATCATTCCATTTGGTGCTGGTATTCCGGATAAATCACGTGATCTGTATGATCTGATTGGCTTGAATGATTTTGAAGCGCTGGAGAACTTATTCAAGCTTCGCAGAGACTCTCTGGCTTGTGTCTTGCTGGAGCCGATCATAGGCAATGCCGGCAGCATTGCTGCCTCGCAAGACTGGTTGCAGCGCTTGCGGGACTTGTGCACGCAAAATGGCACTTTGCTGATCATTGATGAGGTGAAATCTGGCTTTCGTGTAGCGCGCGGCGGGGCGCAGAGCCTGTACAAGATTTATGGCGATCTCACCACTTTTGCCAAAGCCATGGGCAATGGCTATCCGGTGGCGGCCTTTGGCGGGCGTGCAGATGTGATGAATGTTGTGGGCTCCCATAAGGGCGGTGTCGTGCATGGCGGCACTTATACGGCCAATCTGGTTGCATTGAGTGCAGCGCATCGCACGCTTGATATTCTGGTGCAGACACAGGCACTCGAGACCGCGCATAATATGGGCGTGAAAGTGCGCGAGCTGTTAGGTCGTATCTTTACCTCTGTTGGTCTGGTGCATTGTTTTGCTGGTCCACCCGCCATGTTGGGCATACATTTTACCGAACATATTCCGCAAAGCTATCGCGATTGGCGCAAGACCAATTCCGATCTCTTCCGGCGCTTTGCCTGGGAGTTGATTGATCGCGGTGTGATGCTAGAGCCTGATTCGCGCGAGCCGTGGTTTTTGTGTGAAGCGCATCAGAAGATGGATCTGGGCTGGTTGGAAGACATTGCCCACCAATCCATAAGCGCCGCGCTGGATGCCGAGGCCAGAGACAAAGCCTGATTTCAAGGACCAGATTGGCTTGACGCTGAAAGCGCATGAAGGCAGCATGGCCCGATTGCATCCGGGCAGGAGGTTTGCGCCTCTTTTAAAAAGTCCGCTTCAGGAATGATTGCGCATGAGCCGTTTTGTTGAGGCCTTCACGCCCAAGCTCTTTAGCATGCTGCAAGAAGGTTATGGTTTTGCGCAATGGCGCGCTGATGCCTTGGCGGGGTTGACAGTTGCGATTGTCGCTTTGCCCTTGTCCATGGCGATTGCCATTGCTTCGGGCGCCTCTCCCACACAAGGCTTGATCACGTCCATCATTGGCGGATTTTTGGTTTCGGCTTTGGGTGGCAGTCGTCATCAGATTGGAGGGCCTGCGGGTGCTTTCATCATATTGGTGGCGGGCACAGTGCAGCAGCATGGCATGGATGGATTGTTGCTCGCTACATTCTTGTCGGGTTTTATTCTGATGATCATTGGTCTGTTGCAGATTGGCGCCTTTATTCGTTATGTGCCTTATCCGGTAACGGTTGGTTTTACCGCAGGTATTGCCGTGATTATCTTTGCCAGTCAGATCAAGGATCTCTTCGGCCTGACTTTGAGTGGGCCAGAGCCGGGGCCCTTGCTTGATAAATTAATTATCTTGAGCGCCAGCCTGCCAACCCTCGATCCTGCGACTTTGGCGATTGCATCCTGCACTATTGTACTCATTAATGTGATCGCTTTGACGCGCCCGCATTGGCCGAGTTTGCTGATCGCTATTATCAGTATGAGTGTGATCGCCTATGTGTTGCAATTACCGATTGAGACGATTGGAACGCGTTTTGGTGGTCTGGCGCGCAGTCTGGACTGGCCGCATCTGCCCGCCTTCTCAGCGGCAAAAATTATGGCGGTTTTGCCTAATGCTCTTGCCTTTGCTTTGCTGGGCTCGATTGAATCACTTCTTTCTGCTGTTGTTGCTGATGGCATGACGGGGCGTCGGCACAGGTCCAATTGTGAATTGGTGGCGCAGGGCATTGCCAATATTGGCGCCAGCCTGTTTGGCGGTATTTGCGTGACCGGCACTATTGCCAGAACAGCCACCAATGTGCGTGCAGGCGCGCATGGGCCTGTGGCTGGGATGATGCATTCCATATTTCTGTATTTGTTCATTGTGCTGGCTGCGCCTCTGGCCAGCTATATTCCGCTTGCCAGTCTTGCAGGCGTGCTGGCGATTGTTGCGTGGAATATGATTGAGAAGCGCGCTTTTTATGATTTGCTGCGCGCCTCGCGCGGGGATGCGGCTGTTGTGTTGACGACCTTTGGTCTGACCATTTTCAGAGATCTCACAGAGGGAATTGTCATTGGCATAGCTCTTGGATCAATGATGTTTATTCATCGCATGGCACAAATGGCGCAGGTCAATCGCTATGAGACAGGCCCCGCCAGCGAGCAGGAGGCAGCTGAGGGGGATCAATCGCACTTATGGGAGGAGGCTGATCCCAATATTGTCATTTATCGCATCAGCGGGCCGTTTTTCTTTGGATCGGCGGCGTCCGTTGGCTCAGTGCTCGATCAAATCTCTGATCGGCATCATGCGCTGATTCTTGATTTCAGCGATGTACCCTTTATCGATTCTTCTTCAGCGCATGTGATTGAAGCGCTGGCACATAAAACACATAAGCGCAAAGCGAGGCTCTATTTGGCCAATGTTTCGCCTCTGGTACAGAAGGATCTAGTAGCGCAGGGGATTAAAGCGCCCTTGGTGGACTATGCAGCGAGTCTCGTTGCTGCTTTGGAAGAGGCGAGAATATCTGATCGGAGTATTTGATAGTTTTGATGAGCTTGAGGTCAGCTTCAGACATTAGATTTCTTTTCGTATTTTTAGCTTATTTCATTGCCTTTATTTAGGCAGAGACTCGTTCCTGAGTCGAGGATGCTATGCTCTTCTTATTTCCTATTTTATTGACGGGTTTTGTTTTCAGCATAGATCCCTCATTTGCCTGTTCGGGTTGCGGGTGCAGGGGAGGGCCCGGCTATCGCGGCCCTGATGGCAATTGCGTCAGTTGGAAAACAATTGGGCGTGTCTGTGGCTCGCCTCCAACGCTGAGTTGTTCAGCCGAGGGCCCCAATGCGGGCGCAGAGGAAGCAGCTGCGCTCGGCGCGCTATCAAAACAAAGTCGAGATGCTAGAAAGAAACCAGCGGCACCGGTCCACTCAAAGGCCCAACGCAGATAGATGGCAGATTGAAAGTTTGGAGCGGGCGAAGGGAATCGAACCCTCGTATGAAGCTTGGGAAGCTTCCGTTCTACCATTGAACTACGCCCGCAAAGTCACCCGTCTTTATTTCAATTCACTTGGCTATGCTGCATGATTAGCTGGCTGGCGAGATTTTGCCAATAGGAAATGGAATGGGCCTTAAGTCTGCCCCACTTGCTAGTCCATCCGAAAATGCTTGGACAGTTTCAAATTCTGGCCCTGATAATTGGAAATGGCGGTTTGGCCATAGAGCACGTCTGGCTCTTCGGCCATGGGTTCGAAAACCAGACGGCCGATGATTTGTTCGTGCTCAAGCACGAAGGGCACTTCATGGCTGCGCACTTCCAGCACTGCTCTGCTGCCCGGCACGCCGGAGGCTGTATAGCCAAAGCCCGGATCAAAAAAGCCAGCATAATGAACGCGAAATTCGCCCATGGCCGGATCTATCGCCACCATTTCTGCGGCGAGATCGGGTGGAATATGGACGCGCTCTTGCGAGGCCAGAATATAGAATTCACCCGGATCGAGGATCAGGCGGCCATCGGGCCGGGCGCTAATCACATCCCAGAAATCGGAGATTGCATAAGCGCCGATGCGATCGACATCGATCACATCTGTGTGCTTTTGCGCGCGATAGCCAATCACATTGCCAAGCGCCGACTGGGCCAGAGCAATGCGCAGCACCAAACCGTCCCGCAAATGCAAATCACCATCAACCAAAGGCATTTTGGCATGGCGGGCGATCATATCCTCATCTTTGAGGGCGAAGGTATTTTGATGCAGCTGGCCGGGCCTTAAATGGCGAAAGCGAATTTGATTGAGCTTTGAGCCCTGACGCACGCGCACGCTGAAACTGCGCGGCGAGACTTCGGCATAGAGTGGACCATGATAGCCCGTCGCAGCTTGATCAAAGACCTCGGAGGAATCGGTGATCAGGCGGGTGAAAATATCGAGCCGACCTGTTGAGCTTTTGGGATTGGCAATGCCGGCAATGGTCTGAGGGAGTTCCAGCGATTCCAGCAGCGGCACAACATAGACGCAGCCGCGCTCCAGCACAGCGCCCTCCCCTTCGAGGGAAATGATATCGGAGGAGAGGCGTTCAAGCTGTTCAGCCACTGTGCGGCCGCGGCCGGGCAGAAAGCTGGCGCGTACGCGATAGGCTTTTGCGCCCAGACGCAGATCAAGGCTGGCGGGTTGCAATTGGCCTGTGCTGAGCGGCATGGCAGGTTTGATCATGCCGCGATCCAGCATAATCTGGATTTTTTGCTGGGAGAGCAGGCCAAACCGCGGGCCTATAGCGTCTCCATGTGCGGATGCGGCCCCTGTCGCAGATCCCATCATTCTGTTTGCGCCCCATTTTCTATTCGTTTGTAGGTCATCCCGCGCAGGCTGCGAACCGGCTTGCGGGTCTGGCGGGCCCTCTATCCACAATTCCTTGACTATTTGGGGGGGAGGATTGAAAACCGATCAGTTCCAGTCCTGCCAGATTAGGCAAGCTGGCGGCCCTCAATGGAGAATCAGCGTGAGTGACCTCAAATCCCCGCAAAACTGGCATCCGGCCACACGTTTGGTGCATGGGGGATCGATCCGTTCGCAGTTTGGCGAATTATCTGAGGCCCTGTTTCTGACCCAGGGATTTGTCTATCCCACAATGGAATCGGCCGAGGCGCGCTTCAAAGGGCAGGATGATGGTTTTATCTATGCGCGTTATGGCAGCCCGACTGTTGCCATGTTTGAACAGCGCATGTGCCTGCTTGAAGGGGCGCAGGCCGGGCGTGCCACGGCCAGCGGTATGGCTGCGGTTACTGCCGCGCTCATGGGTCAGCTGAAAGCCGGGGATCATATTGTTGCAGCCAAGGCTCTGTTTGGCTCTTGTCGTTATGTGGTCGAAGAATTGCTGCCGCGCTTTGGCATTCACTGCACTTTGGTGGATGGGACGGATTATGCCCAATGGCAGGCTGCGGTGCGGTCCAATACGAAAGTGTTCTTCTTAGAAAGCCCAACCAATCCGCAATTGGAGATTATCGATATTCGCCGCGTTGCTGATATTGCCCATGGGGCGGGTGCGACTTTGGTGGTTGATAATGTGTTTGCAACGCCCTTGTTGCAAAGTCCTTTGCAATTGGGCGCTGATTGCGTGGTTTATTCGGCGACCAAGCATGTTGATGGGCAGGGGCGGTGTCTGGCTGGCATGGTGTTGGGTTCAGAAGAATTCATCACAACGCATGTGCATAATTTCTTGCGACAGACGGGGCCCTCCGTTTCGCCCTTTAATGCCTGGGTGATGCTGAAAGGGCTTGAGACTCTGCCTGTGCGTGTCAATCAGCAAATGCGGTCTGCTGAACACATTGCCGATTATCTTGCCAGTCATAGCGGTGTTGCTCGCGTGCTTTATCCCACACGCAAGGATCACCCCCAGCATGACATTGCGATGAAGCAAATGCGTGGTGGTGGAACCATTATTGCGTTCGACATTAAAGGCGGCAAGCCAGAGGCCTTCCGCTTTGCCAATGCTTTGTCGATTGTGAAAATCTCTAATAATATTGGTGATGCCAAAAGCATTATCACTCATCCGGCCACGACGACGCATCAGCGCATCGGGCCTGAGGCGCGTGCCGAGATTGGCATTGGTGAAGGCTTGCTGCGTCTGTCGGTCGGACTGGAAGATCCGCAAGATTTGATTGCGGATCTGGCTGCGGGTCTGGCCGCAGTCTAGATTTGGGCGCTCAATCTTTGGGCGCTCAAACCTTGGGTTTAAGCACTTTGCTGAAATTGACTGGCGCATCGAGGCCCAGCCCATCGTCCTCTTCCTCGCTGGGCATGAGTTCATAGCCGCGCGAGAGGAAGAATCGCCGGGCGGTCAGCGAGCTTGTCAGGGAGCAGATTTCGCGATGGAGCGCTTGTGTCTGCTCTTCCATGCGGGCCAAGAGAGCTGTGCTCACGCCCTGAAAACGGGCGTCTGGCAGGACATAGAGCAGCATGATTTCGCCCCCTCCCGAGAGCGTGCCAAGGCCAATGATTTTCCCGTCCTGCTCGGCGATGAAGGAATAAAGGCCCAATTGCGTAAACCAGACTTCGAGATTTCGCACGGTTTTATTGGCCAGCCAGCCAGTCAGGGCTATGGGGTCGCCGCCATGGTCCTCGGCGCAGAGTCCCGTGATGGAGCGATGAATCAGCGCGCAGGCCTCGGGCGCATCGTCTTTGCGGGCGGGGCGAATGACAAACATAAGGGT
>OMIJ01000130.1 GCA_900299065.1 Hyphomicrobiales bacterium | reverse complement strand
CGTCAGACTTAATCCTTGCAAAGGCTCTGCTCTGGTTTGTTCGGCTGTGCGCCGCCCATCGGGGATACCTGCAATCAGCACAGGCAACATGACAATATGCAATAGGCCCAACCAGACATAGACATTGCGCCAGCCAATCTGAGCCAGAAAGGCGGCCAGAATGGCAATCATCACCAATTGGCCCATGCTGGAACCGGAGGTGACAAAGCCATTGGCCATGCCCGTGCGCACTGGAAAAGCTCTGGTCAGCATCACGCCCATGCTAGTGGATGAGGCAATGCCATTGCCCATGCCAAACAAGATACCGAACATCATTATGGCCTGCCAGGGCTGAGAGATCAGGCTCATCCCGCCTACCCCAATCGCACTGACAAGCACGCCCAGACCCAGAATGAGGCGATGGCTATGACGGTCCATCAGACGTCCTGCCAGAAACATGGCCAGCGCAGAAACAGCCTGAAAGACGCCTACAATCAAGCCGATCTGGCTGCGTGGCCAGTCAAATTCCTCGACCAGAGGTTTCAGGGTCAGGCCAATGGCAAATCGGGCGCCCCCGCCAACAAACAGGATCAGAAATCCAGCTGCCAAAATGACCCATGGTGTTTTAAAATCAGGCCTGTTCATGCGAAGACCCCTCTCAATCCCCGCCTTAGCACGCATTGAACGGGCGCGGAAATGGTGAAAGCCTCGCCCTTGCCCTTTCCTCGGAGGGCCAACAAGGATAGAAAAGCCGTCTTATGGCCGGGCCTGAGTCCGGTCGCCGGTCTTATGGAAACATGAAACAGATCCATGTCCTCAACGGCCCGAATCTGAACTTGCTCGGCACCCGCGAGCCGGAGACCTATGGGCATGAGACTTTGACGGACATTGAGGCGCGTCTGAGGGACAAGGCCAAAGCGCAGAATGTTGAATTGGTCTTTCGTCAATCCAATCATGAAGGCGATCTCGTAGACTGGGTTCAAGAAGCGGGACGCGCAGGCATTCCCATCATTCTAAATGCCGGGGCGCTGACGCATACGTCGATTGCTTTGCTCGATGCCATTCGCGGCTCAAAGGCCGAGTGTATTGAAGTGCATTTGTCCAATGTCCACGCCCGCGAAAGTTATCGGCATCATTCCTATATTTCAGCTGCAGCCCGCGGCGTCATTTTGGGATTTGGATCCCTTTCCTATGATCTGGCCTTGCAGGCCTTACTCTCCTAATCAAACCTCAAGAGCATTGTGATGAAAAAGCCCGCAGCTAAAAAAGCCTCTCGCACGGCCAAATCCACCAAATCAGCGCCAAGCGCGAAAAAGCCAGCTCCTGCTCATAAGCCGCCGCGCCCGCCAGCTGGGCGCATTGATCCTGCATTGATCGATCAGATTGGTGAAATCGCCAATCGGCTGGGTCTTGGCGAAGTGGAAGTGCAGCATGATGATTTGCGCATTCGCATCAGCCGTCATTCTGCGATGGCCGCACATGCCGCGCCTGCCCTTCATGCACCAGCCCCTATGCTAACCAGTGTGGCTGCACCCGCACCTGCTGCGCCAGCCCCTGCCCAAGCCTTTAGCGCGGCCCCTGCGGCGGCCGCTGCCGATCATGCCGGCGCAGTGAAATCTCCCATGGTGGGCACGGCCTATTTGCGTCCCAGCCCCAATGACAAGGCCTTTGTCGAAATCGGCAGCGTTGTGAAAACAGGTGACAAGCTTTTGCTCGTTGAAGCGATGAAGACCTTCAATGAAATTGTCGCGCCGCGCTCTGGCACAGTCACCGCCCTCATGGTCGAAGATGGCCAGCCTGTCGAATATGGACAGGTGCTCGCCATTATCGAATAGCCCGAAGGCAACGGAACAGCTCATGTTTGAAAAGATCCTCATAGCGAACCGTGGCGAGATCGCCTTGCGGATCCTGCGTGCCGCCAAGGAACTTGGTATTGCCACAGTGGCTGTGCATTCTACCGCTGATGCTGATGCCATGCATGTAAAGCTGGCTGATGAGAGCGTGTGTATTGGCCCGCCAACGGCCAGGGATTCCTATCTCAATATTCCTGCTCTTTTGGCAGCTTGTGAAATCACCGGCGCGGATGCGATTCATCCCGGCTATGGCTTTTTGTCCGAGAATGCGCGCTTTGCTGAAATTCTCGCCGAACATAATATTGCATTCATTGGCCCCAAGGCTGAGCATATTCGCATTATGGGCGACAAGATCGAGGCCAAGCGAACGGCAAAACGTCTGGGCATTCCCTGTGTGCCGGGCTCGGAAGGCGGCATTACAGACGATCAGGAAGCGATCAAGGTCGCCAGAGAGATTGGCTTTCCTGTACTCGTCAAAGCCGCGGCTGGCGGCGGCGGTCGCGGCATGAAAGTGGCGAAGACGGAAGCTGATCTCTCGCACGCTCTGTCAACCGCACGCAGCGAAGCCAAGGCTGCCTTTGGTGATGATGCGGTCTATCTTGAAAAATATCTCGAAAAGCCACGCCACATCGAAATTCAAGTGCTCGGCGATGGTCAGGGCCGCGCGATACATCTGGGCGAACGTGATTGCTCCTTGCAGCGCCGACATCAAAAGGTTTGGGAAGAAGGCCCCTCGCCTGCGCTCAACATTGAGCAACGCCTCGAGATTGGTGAGATTGTCGCAAAAGCCATGCGCGAGTTAAAATATATTGGCGTGGGCACAGTCGAGTTTTTATACGAGAATGGCAAATTCTATTTCATCGAAATGAATACGCGCATTCAGGTCGAGCATCCTGTCACTGAAATGATTACCGGCATTGATCTGGTCAATGAGCAAATCAAAATTGCGGCTGGCTCGCCTTTAACGATTGAACAATCGGATGTGAATTTGAATGGTCATGCGATTGAATGCCGCGTAAATGCTGAAAACCCCGCCAATTTCCGACCTTCACCTGGGCGTATTTCTTATTATCATCCTCCGGGTGGCCTTGGCGTGCGTGTCGATTCGGCTGTCTATCAAGGCTATTCTATCCCACCGCATTATGACTCCCTTGTGGGCAAGTTGATTGTGCATGGCCGCAATCGCAATGAAGCGTTGATGCGCCTTCGTCGCACCCTTGATGAGTTCATTGTCGATGGCATTGAAACAACCCTGCCCTTGTTCCGTACTTTGGTTCGCAATGCCGATATTCAGAACGGCATTTACGACATTCATTGGCTTGAGAAATTTCTGGCCACTGGCGGCATGGATCAGGAGTAGAGAGGTAGAGGATCTAACATATACTTCCTCATTTCAGCGCTAGAGACTGAGGCGGGACGACTTGTGTCGCTGCCCTGATTCCCTGCACCTGACTGAACCGATCCCTATCTGGTAGACATTTTAGTTAAGGCGCATCTTCTATCCCACGAGACATGAGAGAGAAGCATCTGAGTGCACAGACTGGCGCAAATGGTCTTGATTTATGATCTGCCTTGTCAGAAGCCCCGTCTTTTTGACGTGGCTGAAACCAAATATTAGGACTAGCGAGCAGGGCAGCAGCCCAGCAAATCTTAAAGTACAATTAAATCAGTATATTATGGAGGCCTCGGAGGGAATCGAACCCCCGTACAAGGATTTGCAGTCCTCTGCGTAGCCACTCCGCCACGAGGCCTCAGGCGATCCAGTTAGGATCGGGTGAAGGTCAATAGCAATCTGAACGGCGGCGGGCAAGCATTACCCCCGATTGTGGCAAACTATTTTGACAAAATCCAAAAACTATCTTTGCAACGCGCCGCGTCACTGCTATACGCCCTACACCGAAGGGCCTATTCCCCGATAGCTCAGTTGGTAGAGCATTCGACTGTTAATCGAATGGTCGCTGGTTCGAGTCCAGCTCGGGGAGCCATCTTTTCCAAAGAGCTTTATCTGCAGACTTAACTGTCTTCACGCTCTATTCTCGGCGCTGCTGCCGACGCATATAGCTGACCCAAACCGCAAGGCCGCTCATCCCAATCGCAACACCGATTGTCGCTAATATGCCGCCGGCACCCAATGCGGCTGCGAGTCCTCCGCCGACAACCGGTAATGTGACCTGACCAATGCGATTGCCTGTGATGCGCAATGTCACTGCAGTACCTCGGGCTTCTATGGGCGCAAGTTCGACGACACTCGACAGCGAGAGCGTTGCCGCAATGCCAAGACCAAGACCAATCAAAATGGTTGATAGTCCCACCAGCCAGACAGGCCCGGGGGCCAGCAAGAGACAAAAAGCAAAAGCGGAAATCAGTAAGGATGTGATCATCAAGGGCATGCGACCCAATATGGCCAAAAGACTGGCAAAGAAGATGCGCGAGACCATCGAGGCCAGAGAGCGCAGAGCTAGCAGGGAGCCGATCAAACCCGCATCTATATTCCTCTCAAGACCCAAAAGCGGCAGATAGACGACGAGCAGATCCAGCGACGTCACAGTCATTACACTGGCAAACATAGTGGGTAGGAAGCCATGGATCACCAGCAAATTTTTGACGGGCACGCGCTGGCCAGTCTGAGTGCGCGCAGAACCTGATTTGGCTGGTGGCAGCAACACGCACAACAGCAAGGCCAGAGCACTTGAGGCTATGCTGAGCTTAAATAAGGGCTCGGAGGGCGCGACCGCCTGTCCGGACGCAATCCACCAAACAAACAGCGGGCCCATGCCCTGACCAATTGCAATCGCCACCATATAAGTGCCGAAGATATGATCGCGCAATTGCGGCGGGCCACAGCGCATAGCGAAGGTCTGATGGCCTGCCATAATGCACAAATGGCCAACGCCAATAAAAATGGTCGCCAACAAAATCGGCAGCACAGAATGAGCCAGCAACAATAAAGCCACACAGCCAGTGAGAATGGCCGTTGTGCCAAGCCAAATGATTTGCGCATCTAGGCCCCGATCCAACCAGCGGCCCAATGGCACAGCTAGGAAGACGGGCAGCAAAGCAAAACTGCCGGTGATAATGCCAAGCCAGAAAACTGGCAGATCAAGCTCAACAGATCGATAGGTCGTGGCCACACGCGCCAGCGCTATGACGGCTTGCAGAATGACGACATGAATGAGGAAGGGATAATAAAGCCGATTATAATAACCGCTGGTTGATGAGGCAGAAGTCACGGCAAAGCCCCCTTTGCTCAATCGGCTTTGAAGACACGATGGCGGGGCTTTTTATTAGTGCGCATTTCCTCCAGACGAGGATCATCCTCAATGATAGCTTTGGCGATGGTCTGAAATTTCTCTGCCAGTGCATGCTGGCTGGCCTTATCGCCCATAAGCTTTTCGCCCAGAAAAGCCAATTCTGGAAAGGTTGGCAAATAGGGATCGATCCATTCGAGCAGAGGTCCGGGTCGGCAAGAGAAGGCCAGTGCGACACGATCACTGGCCAGAGTATTTCCTTCCCATCGACCAACCACAAGGCCAAGCCGTAACATTGGAAAATTGATCATGCCGCTTGGCTCGGCAAAATAGACGGCCAGCGCTTCTTCATCCTCGTAAACAAAACCACGCACACCCGGCATGCCAGCACAGCAGGAACAGGAGCTGATCTGATCTTCCTCATTGGGCTGGATGCGCAGGACGCCCATATCACTTCCAGGGATCAATCGAAATATGAATCGGTCTTTCTGTGGTCTGTCCGCCAACCATATGCAGAGCATCATCGACATCTTTGAGGCCGAGCAAGTGCGTCGACATTAAATGCAAAGGCAGACGTTTGCTCGCCATCAATCGCAGCGCCGTTTCTACCGCATTATAGCTGTGGCCGCGAAGCCCCTTGACGGTGAGCTGATAAATAATCATGCGCTCGGCATCAAACTTTTCAGCCATGCCGGCGCGCGAGACCACCAGAAGCGTGCCGCGCTTGCGCAAGAGATAGAGCGAAGGGTTAAGATTTTTCGGCCCAAGGCCGCTGGTATCAAGAACGATGTCGGCCATATGTCCGCCGGTTAGACGCGCAACAGCTACAGCCAGATCTTCCTGATCCACAGCAATGGTATGGTCTGCGCCGAGCGCTTTTGCGAGTTCGAAACGCTTTTCATCGCGTGACAGGCCGGTGACGATGATCATTTCTGCGCCGGCCGTCTTGGCTGCAATCACCCCGCCAAGACCCTGCTGGCCCGGCCCCTGAATGACAACGATTTTGCCAGGCCCCGCCCCACCATCGTAAT
>OMIJ01000129.1 GCA_900299065.1 Hyphomicrobiales bacterium | reverse complement strand
TTCATATGTCGAGACAACAGACGGGCAAAGCTATCATAGCTTGAGCCGGATTCAGATCCGACAATGAAATCGATTGTCTTGCCGCGATAAAAATCTTCGACGCTTTGTTGGGCGAATGTTGGTTTTATAAAGTGTGAGATCGAAGCCAAAATCATGCTGATTGTGATCGGCCCAAGCTTGCGAAAGACCATGTCTGTCTCCCTGAATTTGAAAGCTATTATAGTGAAAAGCGGAAGGGAGGCCAGATGATCTGCTTCAGCCTAATTTTTTGCCTTGAGTGATCAATAAGCCGCATCCATTCCCAACAAGAGCGGAGCTATGACATTATATGCGGGCATTAAAATGAGCTGACTAATCCCAAAAACTGAAATCAACAAAAGGACCCAGCCTCCAAATGTCTCAATAAAGCGCGGCAAATTCAGGCCCAGAGCTTTGAGAAAATATGCGCCAGCCAATGGTGGAAAGGGAATAAGGCTGAACAGAGCCATCCAGACACATAGACGTGCAGTCAGGCGCACAGCAGCGGCGGCTGCAACACCGGATGTGAATTCAAGCGATGTCAGCAGCGGGCCTGCCAATAATAGAATGACAAAGCCCATCAGCAATAGTGCAAGGCTGCCAGCCAGTGGGATAAGGATTAGCCCAAAAGCACCCAGTTTATGCGTGCCAATTTTTAATTGGTCTTTGTCAATAGCAATGGGTTGGCCCCAGCCAAAGCCCGTGAGCATGAGGGAGCCGAGGCCAAGCAGATCCAAATGCTCCCAATGCAGCTTGAGTCGTCCGTCATAGTAGGGGCCTTTATCACCCAGATAATAGGCAGCTGCAGCAAGGGCTAGGCCGTGAGTCATGGCAATGATGATGCCAGCAATCAGCCGCATCACGACTAACGATACGGTCAGATCAAGGCCGTTCATCGTCTCTGCCTTTTAGCCTTAAGGTGAGGATAGGCCTCACCTCTCGACGATCAATTTGTCTTGGGCGTCTGAATTGACTGGCAAAGGTGCGCCAGACTGAAAGCCATTCTCCCTTAAGATGAAGGCAATCACATCGGCATATTCTGCTGGAGAGAATTGCCCGGGCGCATCGGGAGGCATCATGCCACTAACAAAGCCAAATAGAGCGGAGACGGGTGCGCCGCTGGCGAATTTTTTATCAAAGGCAGAACCGCGAAGCGGCGGGCCACCAATCAGGCCGCCTTGCAAATGATCCCCATGACAATCAGTGCAGACTTCCTTGTATAATTTGGCGCCGCGTGTGGCTTGGTTATCTGCATAGGAGACGGGCTTGTCACCGCCTGCCTGGGCGAGTTGAATGCGTCCTTCATTTGCAGCAGACAGAGCTTGTGGCTGGTCCGATTTAAGTTGAGGACCAAGGCTATTTGCAGCAAAAAGGGTCGTTGCGCAGATAAGAACCGGAAGAATAGATGCCGCGCTCAAAAGTCCAATTTGTACCTGCCTCTTCACGCTCTCACTCCCTTGCATAAATGCTATTGCTGAAGATATGTCCTTGGCAATCCAGTCTTGAGACTGTCTGCCAATCGTCTGATTATGCTAATTTGATTGAGGTGGGGCAAGTCTCTTTTTATTCAGTCCGAAGCCTTGCCTCGATGTGGGGCTCTAGTTGAGAGGTGCGCCGGCATAGCGCGCCATAATTTTGGCAATTGTCCCATCCATCATCATGTCCTTCATCGCCTGATCAATGGCACGCTTGAGTGTTAATTCGCCCTTCCAAAGACCGAAGACAAGGCCATGTCGCTTGAGCTCGGCCGGCATCCAGGCTGCCTGCCATTGCGCATCGCTGGCTAATTTTGTCGCCAGCAAGGCCTCGGTTATGCCCGCATCAAATTTACGAGTGCGGATCCCTGCAAGCAGATCCTCGGGAGTGCGTACAATTTCCACTTTTGCGCCAGCATTGCGCAAATAAGTGGCCAAGCCAATCCGATCGAGCCCCGAGACGAGCGTGAGCACACCAATATTAAGGCCTTTCAGCTCACTTACTGATTGGGGTGAGATCAGGGCCCAGCCCGTCTTGCCATAGGCAGGGGCTGTTTCAAGAAATGAGCGGGTCTGATCCGAATCAACCACGCCGCCAGCTATGATCTGACATTGGGCGCGATTGAGGCCCCAATTGCGCGGATTAAAATCGCGGCCGATGGCATCATTGCGATTGAGCGCTAGGCTTATGTGCAGGCGATTGGCGAGTTCTTTGAGAATTTCAATATCAATGCCGGGCTGATCTGCTTCGCCTGTGACCAGGGGCGGGTAGGATGGCGGCACGCAGGCGCGTAAGGCCCCTCCTGCCGTGGCCTCTTTAAGCGAGTTGTCCGGCGGCAGATAAGTGACCGCCAGCAAGAGGCCGAGGATCATGCTGATCGCCCCGAAATTTTTCATCCATTGACGCAGGACCGGCATTGCAGGCTCACGCTCGACGGAAATCGTAGAGGGCGATTGAAAAGAGAATTGCCGCAGCAGCGATCATGACGGCAATTCCCATCCAGGGCTCGAATTGATTGTAATGGATTAGCGCTCCGCGCAGGGAGTCCACCGCATAAGTGAGCGGATTATATTCGACCAGAGTGACCAGCCAATCTGGATAAGTGACGCGGGTTTGATCTTTCGACAGCGCCGGATCAAGCGGGAACATGGAGCTTGATGTGAAATAGAGCGGCATGATCACAGCATTGGAAAACACGCCAAAGCCTTCAAAGGTACGAATGCGATTGGCGATGACAACGCCCAAGGATGTGACGGCAAAAGAAAGAATGGCCATTAGGCCAAGCGCCTTGAGAACATCAACGGAGGTCAGGGGTATGTCTGCAAAGCGGGCGAGCACCAGCACCAGACAGCCATGCAAAAGCGCCACAGTACTGCCGCCCAGAATCTTGCCTAATAGAATTGTGGTGCGCGAGAGTGGCGAGACGAGCACTTCGCGCAGAAAACCAAATTCACGATCCCAGATCACCGAGACGGCAGATTGTACGGATGTGAACATCACATTAAGCGCCACAACGCCGGGAAAGATGAATTGCAAATAGGTGAAAGGCACAACAAAGGTGGCTTCACCATAGACCTCGCCGCGGAAATAGGGGTTAAGACCAATACCTAAAATCAACACCCAGAGAATCGGACGACTGGCGCCACCAATCAATTGGCCGCGATCACGTACAGCGCGCATGACTTCACGCAGCCATAGTCCATAAAGCCCGCCCAATTGTAACAAGAGCCAAGAACGGCGGCGCGGCTGGTTGGTCTTGCGCGTTTCGGTCTGTGCGGATTGATCAAGGCTCATCTTGTATGCTCCCCGCCGCGTTTACCAAAGGCCAGAGTGACTTCTCTGGCATCTGCATCCTTGTCGCGCAATTCGCGTCCCGTCAGAGACAAAAAGGCTGTCTCAAGAGAAGGGACTTGTGTTGAAAGGGCGCGCACACGATTGCCGAATTGATCAAGAAAACTTTCAATAAATCGATCATCGGCTTTCAGCGCAATGCCCGAACTGTCATCACGCACTAGGCGATCCGAAAAGCTGGCCAGTATAGCGCTGCGATCACTTTGGGTGCGTGGGGTGAAAATAAGGATTTGCTCGCCCTGTTGATGGCGAAGGGCATCGGGTGAATCAATGGCGAGCACTTTGCCATGATCAATGATGCAAACGCGGTCGCAATTTTCGACCTCTTCAATGTAATGGGTCGTTACAAGCAGAGTGAGTTGGCGTTCGCTTTGCAGACGACGCACATATTCCCACATGCGGGAGCGGCTTTGCGCATCAAGTCCGGCTGTGGGCTCATCGAGCAGCATGATTTCGGAATCATGTATGAGAGCGCGGGCAATTTCGACGCGCCGTTTCATGCCCGCGGAAAGCGTGCGGGCCGGTTTGTCGGCCCAATCCGTCAGCTCGACGAGTTGAAGCATTTCATCAATGCGCTGACGCCGCAGGGGTTGGGGAACACCAAAGACGAGACCATGTATATTGAGATTTTCACGCACTGTTAGGCGATCATCGAGGCTGGGTTCCTGGAAGACAATGCCAAGACGGCTGCGGGCCTCCAGAGGATCGCGCAAAACATCAAAGCCCGCAATTTCAGCTGTGCCAGAATCGGGTGCCAGAATGGTGCTCAGAATATGCATCAATGTTGTCTTGCCCGCACCATTGGGTCCTAGCAAAGCAAACATTGTATTGCGCGGAACATCAAAACTCACGCCGTCGAGCGCCAAAGTCCGCCCATAGCGTTTGGTGACATTGGCAATGCGCAGGGCGAGGTTAGCACTAGTCACAATTTATCCTCCCGAGCCGCAATTCTTGAGTCAGTCTGACTTTACTTGCGGCAAGTCCTCCAGTGAACAGCATCAGGGTTTGCCTGCAGCTGCCGATTTGGTTTTGTTCAGAATGGCTTTGATCGTTCCGTCATTTGACAGTGCGGTAATCGCCTGGTCAACCGCTGAGCGTAAGAAGGTGTTCTGCTTGAGGATAACACCTCCCACTCCCAATAGAGTTGGAGGGAGGGGCGCTGAAGAAATGATGCGAAAATCGCTATAGGCGGGATCTTTCTGTTGCAGGGTCAAAAAACTGGATTCCCAGACCAGAGCCAGATCCGCGGTCTTGTTGAGAACTGCTGACAAAGCAAGTTGATCGCCCCCATAGGGATAGACCAGCCAGCGTTTGTCTACAGGTTGTGACAGATTATAGGAGACGAGCCGGATATGTGCCGTCGTGCCTCCTGTGGCAGCTATGGCGCGCAAGGGGGGGAGTTCAGCTAGAGATTTAATGTCCGTCCTTTGCGTTATAAAGGAATAACCAATTTCCTTGTAAGCTCGCGTAGCTGTGAGCCAGGCAGGATAGCCGCTGGGGATGAGCTTAAAGCCCATGATGATATCGCATTTCTCGAGCAAGATTGCATAAATCTTGGTGAGATCTTCCGCCTCTATTTCACTTGGGATGACATAACGTTGCGGTTGTAACAACAGACCTTGCGCTAGGGCGTCGGCAATGGCGCCATCCTGTTCCCAAGAGGGATCGCGCTGATCAATGCAATAGCGAAATTCAGATTGATCCATGCGTCTGCCAATATTCCATTCATTGGGCGCATAGGGTTGATCATTGTAAAATTCGGGTTCTGCTTGCGCGAAAACCTCAGAGCTAAATGCCAACATCAGAATGAAGGTCGCGAAGAGACAAACGCTCTGTTTCCAGATTGTGACGTCGCGGAGTGAACGGGTGGCGGGCAAGATTAAACCTCGTTCGTCGACCTCATGGCAGGCTATTTGCGACATCGGGACGAACCGGAGATTTTCCGATTCGTCCCGATGCGGTAGATCCAATAACTAGGTCTTACTTATTGGGCAGACCGAACACATAAACCTCGTGAGGGTTATGTGCAGGCAGAGCAATATCGGGCGTGAGCAGCTTCAAGCGGCCAAGACCTGAGGACCAGTTTGTGACAACTGCCACATATTGCTTTCCACCCGAGGAATAAGTGATCGGGAAGGATTCGATCGAGTTTGTGAAGGACGGACTCTGCCAAAGCATTTTGCCTGTTGTGTCATCAAATGCGAAAAGCTTGCGGTCCAATGTGCCAACGAACACCAAGCCGCCACCTGTGGGCAGAGTGGATGTCGTTATCGGCGCATATTGGCGATACATCCACACATCTGTGCGGTTGTCGAGATTGACAGCGCGAACCTGACCAATCTTGCCATCGCCATTGGGCACAGGCACGCGATTATAGGTAGCCAGACCACCACCCGTATAAACCTGACCCTGATCGAGCGGGTTCAGCACGGTGTTGGAGCAATATTCAGCCGTCGGCATGTAGAGCATACGTGTCTTCGGGCTGTAGGACGTGGCCTGCCAAGCACGACCGCCGGGATCTGCCGGGCAGTTGAATGTTGTCTGACCAATCTGCGGGATGACAGCAGGATTGATTGTCTTGGCACCTGTCTTGGGATCGATGGCAGAGACAACGTTCTGCGGCACGGTTTCCTTGCCCCAGAGCCATTCACCATTCACGCGATCAATCGCCTCAACAATACCCAGCTTGCCGCTGGTCACAACTGTCTTGCGGGTCTGGCCATTGACCGGCAGGTCAATCAGAAGGCGCTCATAGACATAGTCGAGATCAAGCGTGTCATTAGAAAGATATTGATGATGCCAGACCAGCTTGCCGGTCTTAGGATCAATGGCAAGGGTGGAGTCTGTGTAGAGAGCGTTATTGGTGTATTTTGGATCAGGGTTCTTGGGCAGAAGTCCATTGATCACAGCTGGCCATGGATAGGGTTGGCCGACACCTGCGAAGATGAGGTTCTGGTCAGGATCATAAGAGCCTGCGATCCAAGCAGAAGCGCCATAACGTGATTCGACGGGAACGCCATTCCAGCTATTGCCCTCGGGCGTATCGCCGCGCGCAATGGTGTTAATGCGCCAGAGTTCTTTACCAGTCTTGGGGTCATGGCCGGTGAAGAAGCATCCGCCAGGCTGGGCATTACCGCAGCTGGTCATGCCTTGCACGATCACACCATTGGCGACAATCGGACCTGTCGAATAGGCCCAGCCTTTTTTGTAATCAGCGACCTGTTGATCCCAGACCAATTTGCCCGTCTTGGCATTGATGGCCAAGATATGTGCATCACGCGTGGCAACAATCAGATTATCGCCATAGAGTGCTTTGGTGCGCTGACCGTTGGGGGAGACGCCATCGGGAAGGCGATGTTGATATTGCCAGAGCAATTCACCTGTCGAGGCATCGAGAGCCTGAATCAGATGTGTTGAATTCTGCACATACATCACCCCGTCATGGACGAGCGGTGTTTCCTGCGTGGTGCCACCGGGTGTAAGGCCCCAGGACCACAGCAGCTGCATATCCTTGACATTGTCTTTGTTGATCTGGGCCAGCGGGCTATAGCCCCAGCCATTGTAGGTGCGGCGCCACATCAGCCAGTCGCTGTCCGGCGGATTTTTTAGCATATCGTCGGTAACCGGAGTGAGCTTGCTCAGCTGATTGGCTGCGGGAGTTTGCGCCATTGCAGTTCCAGCGACGAGCGCCAATAGCGTCGTACCAAGCACAGTCGATCGTAATAGCGATTGAATGTTCATAGATGCCCTCATGGTTTTGACTGATTTTTGTCAGTCTTTTGTGTTGCTTGCGTTTCCTTGCAATCCACGCTGCAAACTATCTTGGCTACGACCTTTTGTCTATAGCTGGGCAGCTTGGTTGTTGGCTGAAATTTTTTGAAAAATGCCTCTGAAGTCGGCATGAACTGAATGCGGGGCTTCATCCCTTTCAAAGTTATTGCGGCTCTGCTCAGCCATGATTCATTCTTGATTGATCTGATAGAGATTGTTGCTTTCTGGCCCAAAAGAAAACGGCGGCCCGAGGCCGCCGTTCAGAGATCGAGAATGACTGCGTTCAGTGCGTTGGCTGTTGTTGCGCCAGTTTGGTCATGCCGGAGCGAACCTCTTTGAGGATCCAGCCTGCCTGAACAATCAGAACCAGAGACAGCACCGCATTCAGCACAATCACCAGAGTTGGCCCTAATGATTTGAAAAGATTGGCTGCAAAGACTGCAGTGATCAAGAAAATCAGACCACCGATCATGCTGACAAAGAAAGTTCTGAAGCCAATATTGTCGATGGTGTCAAAATGCGATTCATACATCGTGCCCTTGGCCTCGTCTTGACCATAATACCAGCGTTTTCCCAGATAATTATTGCTGAGAAACAAGCAGGCACCTGCGACCACGAGGGCTTCTGACACCATGACGATATTATTGCCTGATAAGAGGCCAATCGTGGGGATCAGTAGCCAAATGCTATTTGCCGCAATGATCAGATAACAAGTCCTGAGCACATTGGGCATGCTCTCAATCGAAATGATCGATTCCTTGTCCTCTGGACGCAGAACATAGCCAGGGATTTTTGCCAAATCTGAACTCGAAAGTCTTGCCACTTTACTCTCCCTCGGCCTTGCGGGCCTCAATGGTACGGACGGTTCCATAAACACTCAGTCAAGTCAATCAGCCAAGCACGTCACACACTTGCTTTGCTGGCCCAGGAGCCGGAGGGTTTCCCGCCGGCTCAGGCACTTTGACTGGCTCGGGCGCTATTTAGGGGACGCCTTGGGCTTTTAAAGGGGTGACGGGCTTCGATGAGCCTATCGTATTTTTGCAGTGCAGCATGTTCCTGGCGTCTGCCAGCGGTTCTTTTCAGGCCCGCTCTTCATAATAGCCGAGCTTTTCCTGCAGAGGCTTGTCATGGATATGGATCAGAAAAGCGGGTTCTGAGCCTGGATTGTGGTGCTCAATGCGCGCAAAAGTGGGTGCAGAGAATGTATCTTTTCTGGTCCAGTGATGAGCAGTTCCATTGATTAATGTGGTGCCAGAGCCCTTGATGACATGAAAGGCTGCGCTGGATGAGCGCAGGGGCGGGCGTAATGTCTGGCCGGGGCGAAGCATCATGGCGGTAAAGCCCAAGACTGGTAGGCAGCTTTCGCCTGTTTCCGGGATGATGAAATCAAGTTCGACCGCATCCTGGCCATTATGTTCGGCGAGTGTGCGCAAGGCAGCTTCCGTACGCTCCCAGGGATAACGCATCTGGGGAAATTTCGGGGCAGGCTGGTCGCGACGACGCGGGGG
>OMIJ01000128.1 GCA_900299065.1 Hyphomicrobiales bacterium | reverse complement strand
GGCATTGCTATGGGTGGCGGGCCCTTTATCACTGAACGTGGTTTTGACACACATGCGTTTGGGGGCTCGTTTGGCGCCGCTTTTGCCGCAGGGGCCCTTGCCTTAAAGACGCCTGCGCAAATGGCCAGCGTGATCTCCTATGGAGCGCAACAAACAAGCGGCCTTGCAACGCTGTTCCGGGATCGGGAGCATATCGAAAAAGCCTTCGTCTTTGCCGGCATGCCAAGCCGCAATGGGGTTGCAGCTGCCATGATGGTGCAATCGGGATTACCAGGCGTTGGCGATGTTTTGGACGGGAGCCCGAGTTTCTTTTCAGCCTTTGGGATAAAAGCCGATATTGCAGGCCTGTTTGATGATCTTGGCAAGAGTTTCGCTATCACCCAAACAAATATCAAGCGCTGGACTGTCGGCTCGCCTATGCAGGCGGCGCTCGATTCCCTCGAATATTTACTTAAAGACTCTAAAGTTGAGGTCAAAGATATTGCCGAAGTCCATGTGCTTTTGCCTACCGAGGGCGCGCAGATCGTCGATGGACGCAAAATGCCCAGTGTCAATGCCCAGCATTTGACAGCTCTCATGCTGGTTGATGGAACTGTTGGTTTCCATTCGTCGCATGATGAAAACCGGATGCGTGATCCCGCCCTTCTCAAAATGCGTGAGAAGATCCGCCTGATTCCTAGCGAAGAGTTGATGAAGGCACAGCCTGCCCGACAAGCAATCGTTGAAATTTATATGCAAGATGGACGCAAATTGATGCATCGCACTTATGCAGTCCGCGGCACAAGTCAAAATCCGATGAGCCGTGCTGAAGTCTGCGCCAAAGCTGATGAGCTTATGCAGCCTGTGCTGGGCTCAAAGCGGTCAACAGCGATTATCAATGCAGTTCACACACTCACAACAGCGGATCAGGTGAATGAACTTGGACATCTCTTGGGAGACGCCTCAACACTGAATATCATATAAGGGAGAGAACATGCGCAAGATTATCACTGGGATTTCAATTGCTACCTTGTTTGCTGCGGGGCTCACAAGCTTTGCATCAGCACAAACGTCTAATTATTATCAAGGCAAGACACTCACCATTCTGGTTGGCCTTGAAGCAGGCGGCACGTCTGATCTGTTTGCACGCAGCTTCTCACAATATCTTCGTAAATATATTCCAGGCTCACCGACAATTATTGTTCAAAATATGCCGGGCGGTGCTGGTCTGGTGGCCACAAATTTTCTGGCCGAGAAGGCAAAGAATGACGGATCGACCCTGCTCTGGGGGCCCTGGGATCCGCTCGCGCAAGCTTTAGGTGGGGCAGGAGGCTATCGCGTTCGCTATGAAAAGCTCGAATATATTGGCGGAACCGGAGATGTGCGTGTCAATTATGCCCGCACCGATAGTGTTCCGGGGGGATTAAAAAAGGCCGCTGATATTGTCAAAGCTGATTTGATTACCACAGGAGAGTCAAATGCGACCGCAATATCAGGACTGATGGCGCGACTCGCACTCGACACATTGGGCGTTAAAAACCGCCTCATCCTTGGCTATAGAGGTGGCGCTGATATTTTTCTTGGTCTGCAAAGAAGCGAATTACAATTTCACAATACGAGCATCACAACCTATCGAAGCCGCTCCGCAGGTTTTGTGAAATCCGGCGAAGGCATAGGCATTAATTATTATGTGCCCGTTGATGAAGCTGGCAATTATGAGCGCAATAAATTCATAACGGAAATGCCGGCTTTCCCTGATCTCTATAAGGAGATATATGGAAAAATGCCCTCAGGCCCAACCTGGGATGCATTAAACTGGCTAACCAATCAGGTGGGTGAATTGACATTCATCGCCTTTGCGCCACCCGAAACACCTGCGCCAATTGTTGCGATTCTGCGTGAGGCTTATGAAAAAGCATCAATGGATGCAGACTTCTCAGCAGAAACCGTCAAACAATACGGTCTCCCTTATAGTTTTGTTGGACCTGATCGCGGTGCGGCTATTTTGAAGTCACTGGCGAATGTCTCGCCACAAGTACTCGATACTCTCAAGAAGACAATCGAGAGCGGACAAAAATAGACCTCTCCTCTGTGAACCGAAACGGAACAGCCAATATGAGGTGCTATCTCCAGATAGCGCCTCATTTTAATTTTGCGCCCATCCTATTCCTTGACTTTGGATCAGGCCTGGCCAAAGGAATGAGGACTGCGTCTCAAAGCCCTCTCATTTTCGTGGCAATGTCAGCTGGAATAAGCGCGGATTTCAGAGCACCCTGTTCCTGCGAAACGAGAACGCGTGTTTCCCATCCCTCCACAGCAAGCTTGCCATCCTTGGTTAAACGATGATGGACTTTGAAGCTCGAGCGACCAATTTCAACAAACTGGCTTTCAAGAACAACATCATCGCCATAGCGTAGCGATTGCGCGAATGATGCGCGCGTATCAACCATAGGCCAGCCTAACAGGTGACGGTCGGACAGAAAGTCGCGTTTCAATTGACCTGTAATTGATTCCATCAAATAGGTTGTTCCATTATCAAAAATTTCAAAATAGCGCGGATAATAAACGATCCCAGCCGGGTCACAATCACCCCATTCGATTCGTAAAATGCGGCTATTCGATTTCATAGAAAATCTCGCGACAGGATGGAGAATTAAGTTTGAGTTTCAGATAATCGATAAATTCAAAATCTCCAATAGCCGATCATATCATGCGCTGAAACAGAAAAGCGCTATACTCGCGCCGAGTCTTTTGATCTGCCCCTTGAATGTGCAAATCATCTGTGAGCGAAGGTATGGGATACAAATATACTGCAATGTGAATCAGATCTCTTTCGAGATGTGCAGCAGTTGAGTGAGGTCTCTTACATCGGAACTAGATCTGAGCGCCCAGAGTTTGTTCCAGAGCTGCTCGCTATGTGTTAAAGCCCATTGGGCACCAATTTGCTTGACGCAATCATCAAATTTGGTGCGAAAGGATTCTGGTGTTAGCGGAACATCAGGGTGACCAAGCGCGTGGACAATATGCTCGCTATGAATTTGGCCACCCATATGCACAAAGAGACTGCCGCGCGTAACATCACGCAGCGAAATTTTTTCATCGACTTGATATTCGACTTTGCGAGAGAGTTCCAAAAGAGAGGCATCCGTCAATGAGTCGTGATTAAACGAGGCGATAGAAACATGACCATGAAGCAAGGCAATGGCTGTGGTAAAGGGGATACTGAACTTGGCATTGATCGCATTATCCGGTCTGATTTTTATATCACGCGGTTCACATAGCATGCGATTTTTCGAATTGATGATGACGTCAATCCTGGTGATCTGAGCTGGATCAATCTTAATCCGGCTCTGCAATCGTAGACCTGCATCAATATAAGCGTGAGTGCCCCGACAGCTGGGCCAGGGTTTGAAGCTGACCTCTGCGCCCATAAAGCGCTCACCCAAATCTTCAACTAAATGCTGAGGCGCATAATGATTGCGGGAAACAGCGGCAAAGAAACCGGCACCCCCCTGCAAAGGCTCGCTATATCCTTTGAGGCCACGTTGGGCCATTAAAGCCCCCATCACCCCCGCCTTGGCCGCAAAAGCATCTCTTATCGCGCGCATATGGGATGTGGGTGAATTTTTTAATTCCCCAAAAGAAGCCATTTGGCTCATCGCCAAAGACCAAGCATCGAGCATTTGATCGGTATCAAGATTTAATAATCTGCCTGCCGCTGTTGCTGCTCCAAAGACACCAAGCCAGGGAGTCGTGTGCCAACCAAAGTCATCGGGATTAACTTCAAAGCTGGCAGCGATTCGACAAACCAGATCAGCTCCGATGGCTATGGCGGCCAATAATTCATCGCCGCCGACATTGCCCCTCATATCACAGATGGCTAATGCGGCTGGTATGGCAGCTGCATGAGGATGAGCGATCGCGTGATCATGTGTGTCTTCAAAATCCATCGCATGTGCCATTGCGCCATTGGCAAAGGCCGCCATGGGGGCTGAGGTGCGATACTCATGGCCAATCACCACACATGGGCCCGTGCCAGAGATGCGCGCAATGTCCACACAGGCAGCACAGCCTTCTCCAAGGCGACTGGCCGCGAGCATGACCGCAAGCGCATCAGCAAGACTCATTTGGGCTGCCATTAGGGCTGAGTCTTTGATTTGATCCGCGCGCACAGTTGAAGCGAAACGCGCCAGAAGGCGCGTTTGCGAGTTTATCATTGGCTTTGAACCTGCAGGCTCATTGTATCAACCCAAAATCGAACAAATCCTTTTGTTGAAAATTCTTTCCCACTTCTCCGCGCTCTTTCATTGCTGCCATTTCAACAGACCAGTAAGTATCAGCGCCCTTTGGTCCGGGGACAAGGCGGGGATCAACGGAATCATAAGAACCGGCGATCTGATCGGGCTCGCCGCCCAAATGTGTGACGGCAATTTTGACAATGCGCTCTTTGGGAATTGAGGGATAAGCGTCCGTTGTTTCTCGCAAAGCATTGACGAATTTGACGAGCGTTGCCTTATTCGCACTGGCCCATTTGCGTGAAACGATAATCCCTACATTTGGCGATGTACCGGCAATCCCCATTTGATTGGGTGCCAGCACAAGTTTGGCCTGACCGGTGGCAACCGCTATGGCTGGCGTAGGTTGGGAATGAAGAAAGCCGTCTATTTGCCCGGAGATCAAGGCCGGCGGCATATCCCCGCCACCAACGGCAACCAATCGCAGGCCGAGCTTTTCAACGGTCGTGCCTTTTTCGGCCAAATATTGACGGAAAGTTACGAGATGCGCGGAGCCAAGAGAACTCACTCCTATGCGCAGACCTTTGATATCATCCAGTCCATTGAACGGCAGCGAGCTCTTCAAAACAAGATTGGTCGCACCCGGAGAGCCCAAAGCGACAACAGCCAATGGTGGCTGCATTCCAGTTTCGCTCGCCTCGGAATTGATTTTAGCAACATCGCTGATGACACCGATATAAATCTCAAGTTCACCCTGCAAAACAGATTGAGGACCGATCGACCCATCGCCGGAGCGAACAATCTTTGTCAGAGGTTCAATGCCATTCTTTTTATAGAAGCCTTCTTCCATAGCTATAGGATGGAGCACGAGGGAGAGGCTGGAGCGCAGCCAACCAACTTTCACTTTCGTCAGCTCTTGCGAAAAGGAGGGCGCACCGCCAATCATAAGAAGTGCGGCAGACGACAGCAGCAATCTGCGATTGATAGACTTAAAAAGAGTCATTTTTATCTCCCTTGTTCAGCGTGTGTTAGCATAACTAAAATCAAACATGTCTGACTGGTTGAATTTATCGATGACCTCACCACGTTCTTTCATCGCTGCAATTTCAGTGCGCCAATAAATATCAACGCCTTCGCGGAAGTTTTTGACAATACGCGGATCAATATAGGGCAGCGCATTTTCCAATTCTTTTGTATCGCTGCCTGTGGCGCTTTGCGCAATCTGCATCAATCTGTCTTTAGGCATAGTCGTGAACTGCTCGCTCGCATCTTCAAATGCGACAATGACGCGGCGGATTGCTTCAGGATTCTTTGAAGCCCAGTCACGGCGGGCCATGATCGCTGATGTGGGTGATTTACCAACCTCACCCATATCATTAGGTGCCAATGCAACGCGTCCTGCTCCAGTTGAAACGGCAATGCTGGGCGTAGGCTGGGAATGTAAAAAGCCATCTATTTGCTTGGTCAGAAGAGCGGGCAGCATATCCCCACCACTGATTCTCACAAGCTTCAGGTCCAGCTTCTCGGTTGTCAGGCCGCGACTTGCCAGATAGTGACGGAACATCACGACATGGATAGAGCCTAATGAGCTGACCCCCAAAGTCTTGCCGCGAAGATCTTCGACATCCTTGAAGGGAAGATCCTTATGAACCACGAGATGAGTCGCGCCCGGAGTCCCCACTGCGACAGCCACAAGCGGAGGAGGAGCGCCTTGCTCGACGGCAACAGCATTCAGCCGCGCCATCTCAGACATGGCCCCAAAATAAATATCATAATCGCCCCGCAAGAGAGATTCGATCCCTGTGGCATTATTGCCTGAAGTCACTGCGGTGACTCGTGCCGCAATCCCGCGTTTGGCATATAGACCCTCTTGCTCAGCGATTGGCTGGGCGATTGTGGTAAGGCTCGCCTTGAGCCAGCCAATGCGCACCGGGAGTGAATCTTGGGCAATTGCATTTGCCCAGGAGCTGATCGCGAGAACAGCTGACAGGGCGATCGGAGCCATAAAATTCATGAAATCCTCCCGTTTAATAGCAGGACAATCAATTTGTCTTGATTTCCCATTTTTCGACTGTGCGTTTTTCAATCAGACGTACAATCAGAAGTTCTGTGAGATAGCCAATGATACTGATGAGGATCATCGCTGTCATCAAATCGACGGCACGGAAATGGAAGCGCGCTTCCATTAACATATAGCCAATACCTTGCGAGGAGGCGAGCATTTCGCCAGCCACAATCATGCGCCACGCACCGCCTAGCGCAATACGCATGCCCGTTGTGATGTGCGGCACTGTGGCCGGCAGGACGACATAATAAAACATGCCAAATCCTTTCGCGCCAAAGCAGCTTCCTGCATCAATCAAAATGGGATTGATCTGCCGCGCACCGGCTTCTGTACTGTAATAAAGTGGGAAGAAGGCGGTCATGAAGACCACGAAAATAACCGCTTTATCCGAGAGGCCGAACCATAAGATCGCTAAAGGAATCCAGGCAATTCCCGGCACCTGATAGAAGGCTGTGATAATCGGCTGAATAAATTCGCGCATGCTGGTGACGCGTCCAATCAGCAAGCCCAAAGGAATGGCTATAACAGCTGCAAGACCAAAACCAATCATGGCTCGCTGAAAACTGACAGCAAGATGCGTGTACACATTCGGGCCATAAAGCCAGCGCGTATTATCCATCATTAACATGCCGCCCACACGACGCAGAACCGCCCAGGGCGTTGGCAGGATCAATTGCAGATCATAAGCAACAGACATTAAATGCCAGACGACGAGAAGACCGACGAGCCCAATGGTGCCACGCGTGAGCTTTCGGATCATAAGCTTGCGTTTTTTGGTCTTTTCATAATCGGCAAAATCTTCAGCTGAACGTGCACCCTTGATTGCAATTGTTTTCGGGATTGCAGAGCGCACGGGCAGATAGGGAGCGTCCTGAGTGGTCATTGGTTTATCTCCGCGACAGCATCCAATAGATCTTCCGAGGGATCGGCCGATTTATGCATTTCTTCGGTGATCAGACTCTTAAGCGCATTGAACTCGGCACTGTTGCGATCGCGTTTGCGCGGCATATCGACCTGAAAATATCGCCCAATTCTTCCCGGCGAGGGGCGCATGAGCAAAATGCGATCGGCCAGATAGACGGCCTCATCAATATCATGTGTGACATAGAGGACTGTACGTTTTTCCTGCATCCAAGTATCTATTAAATAATCCTGCAAGGTCATGCGATTGATTGCATCGATTGCCGAGAAAGGCTCATCCATCAACAATAAATCGGCATTTGGCAGAGCCCAGGCTCGCGCCACAGCCACACGATGACGCATGCCGCCAGAAAGTTGATAGGGGTATAAATTCATCACATGACCAAGCCCGACGATTTCGAGAATGGATTGCGCTCTTTTTCTGGTCTCGGCTTTTGGAATTTTTTGCATCTGCAAACCAAACTCGACATTTTCGAGCACAGTTCGCCAAGCAAAGAGAGCTGGCTCTTGAAACACAATGCCCCTGTCAGGTCCCGGCCCCAAAATAGGTGCCTCGTTCAAAAGAACTGTCCCGGAACTTGGCTGAACTAGGCCCGCGATGATCTTGAGAAATGTGCTTTTGCCGCAGCCGCTGGGCCCGATGACGCATAAAAACTCCTTGCGTGGAATTTCCAAACTCACATCGCTGAGCGCATGGATCCAGCCATTCTGACCTTCGTAATAATGGTCGACATGTTCAGCCCGGATGATCGGGTTCTGCTGAGACATTTCTGCGCCCATTCTACGTTCCAAAGCGTCCTCCTGACTTTCGTTTGCATATGCAGCTAGGCGATCATGCGACCCCGGCCACCTAGGACAAGCGATATTTTATTGGCTGCGGCCATTACAACGGGAATGAGTTTACTGCGTAATGTCGGTGTAAATCGATATTGCGGAACTGAAACGCCAATAGCGCCGACCATCTGACGCCTGGCATCAAAAATGCCGGCTGCGATCCCAGCGCCGCCCTGATCACTTTGCTGCTGGAAGCTTTCAGCAAATCCTTCACGACGAATTCGCGCGAGTATTTGGCGCAGCTCCTGCGGATCAGTGATCGTATTTTCGGCGAGTTTTATTAAAGGAATGCGCGAGAGATAATCGTCTATCTCTGAATCTGTCAGACCGGACATCAAAACCTGGCTCGCAGCACCAGCATACAAAGGCTTGGCCTCACCCAGAGAGAGAACGCGCCTGACATTTTGCTGGCCAATCTCTTGATCTAAATCGATTCGATAATCCCCATTGCGTATGCTCAGCACAACGGTTTCATCAAAGGCCTGGCACAATTCGCGCATTGCCGGGCGGGCCCATTCTGCCAATCCGCTACTGCCACGGGCTATTTCGGCCAGTGCCAAAATTTCATATCCTAGAGAATAGCGACCATTGTCCTGATCTCGCCGGATGAGACCATGACGCGTGAGAGTCGACAGGAGGCGCAGACAGGTGCTGACATGCAGATTCGCCCTGACAGCAATTTCGCTCAGCGTCAGGCTTCTATGATTGGAGTCAAAGGCCTTCAGAACCGTGATTGCCCGGTCCAGGACATTGACCCTGTATCGCCCATCCTCCAACAATGCTCATCCCTATATTTTCACAGAGTGAAAATCATTTTCGTTTGTAGACAAGCTATACGAGGAGGCCTATGAGGCTGTCAACGCAGACGATAAGCTTGGCTCAGGAGGAATGTTTGAAGATTGACCGTATTGAAATCTTCGTGACCGATCTGCCGATCCGGATTCAGCGCTTAAGCTCAAGCGGCACTTATGACACTGGCGCCATGGGCTCGCTGCTGGGCAAGCCGGTCATGGTGCGCGTTTTTGCCGAAGGCCTAGTTGGCACAGGTCAGATAAGGCCGATTGCGCCAAGTCATTTTCTGCCTGATACGGGCGCAGGAATGGTAGCGGCGATCCGCGACATTTATGCACCGCGGATGATCGGGCGCAGCATATTTGATCTTGAGGCCATTATCGCGGAATTTGACCGCACCTTGCCCGGTAATGTTCAGGCGCGCGCGGCTGTGGACCATGCTCTGCACGATGCCATAGGCAAAGCGCTCAATCAGCCTGTTTATAATTTACTTGGCGGGCGATGCTATGATCGCATTCCACTCGAATGGTCGGTGGGCATGCATCACGAGATCGGCGGCATGATTGAAGAATGTCAATTGGCAATCGGTAAATATGGCATTCAAACCTTATGCCTGAAGGCAGGTCATCCCAAGGGATGGCAAGAAGACGTCAAAAATTTCATCGCTGTGCGCAAAGCCGTGGGTGAAACAATCACGATTGGTATGGATCCCAATACGGGCTGGAGTGTTTCGGAGTCCAGACAAGTGCTGCGTGCCTTGCAAGATTACCGACTCGATTATCTCGAACAGCCTGTCATCCGAGGCAATTTTGCTGGCCTTGCAGCAATTCGTGCTGATTCACGTGGTGTCCCTATAATGGCGGATGAAAGCTTATTAAGCCTTGAAGATGCGCACAAGCTTGCAGCTCTGCAAGCCGTTGATGTGTTTTGCATCAAACTTTATAAATTTGGCGGCATTCATAATGCCAAGAAAGTGGCTGCTGTTGCAGAAGCCGCAGACATTAAGGTGAACATTGGCGGAATAGCCGCTTTCTCGCAATTAGAAGCTGCAGCTGGTATTCATTTCCACACTGCTATGCATCCTTCAAAAGTCATGCCTGCGGGTGAGTTTTTATTTGGTCTTGGTGTTCGCGGCCCCGATCCGCTTGTGCCGGAGCCAACCTATACGATTGTTGATGGACATGTTGCGCCCTCCAGCCTGCCGGGGCTTGGGGTTGTTCTCGACGAACAAGCCATCACACGCCTGACCCTCATTCGAGAGGTTGTGAGCGCATGACAACAAACGCGCCTGCTCAGAACGCTCCTCCTATCACAGACCAATTGGCTCACTGGATTAGCGGCCGTGATCCGGCCACTTTGCCCCTTGCGTTACAGGCACATCTCAAGCTTGCTATTCTGGACACTCTGGGGTGCGGAATATTTGGTTCCACGCAAAGCTGGAGCCGTATTGCCGCCGAGGCGGCGCAAGAAATGGCCGCTGGGTCCTGTCTCATTCTGGGCAGTTCATTGCAAGCCGGCCCAGCTGCAGCTGCAATGGTCAATGGCACAGCGATCCACGGATTTGAGCTTGATGATGTCCATCTAACCGGCCAAATTCATCCAGGATCGGTTGTCCTTCCCGCCGCTATGGCTTTAGCTCAATCACGAGGCTTGCCGGCAGCACGTCTTCTGGAGGCTGTTGCAGCAGGCTATGAAGTTGGAATTCGTATTGGCACATCTGCTGGTAAAGGCCATGGCCTGACTGGATATCATCCAACCGGAACCATTGGTTGCATTGCTGCTGCAGCAGCTTGTGCGCGTCTTCTTAGGCTTGATGCAAAGCGCACGGCCTCGGCGCTTGCGCTGGGCGCAACACAGGCCTCTGGTCTCTATTCAACGCGCACTGGCGGCATGGCCAAGCGATTTCATGCCGGACACGCCGCTTCGGCAGGTGTGACGGCAGCATTGCTAGCCGAGCGCGGCTTCACCG
>OMIJ01000127.1 GCA_900299065.1 Hyphomicrobiales bacterium | reverse complement strand
TCAAGGGTGGGGCTGCAATGGGCGAGGCAGCAATGGACGGGGCAGCCAAGCCTGCGGGAGCAACAAAGGAGGCCTCAGGCAATCCTGCCAGAAGATCGCGCGCGCCAGTCTGCAAACCAGTAGCTCCCGAAGCCTGAACCGCCGGATGATTGCGCGTGAGGGCTGATTCGATCAGCACATCATTGGGCCCGCCGATCATGATCAAATGTTCCGTATTATCCCGGCGTATGAGTACCAATTGCCGCTTGGCATCCAGATCGTAAGAATCGACAACGCCCAGTCTTGGCTGGCGCGAACGCCCCGGACTGAGCCCGCGAATCCGAGGACCAAAAAACAGCCGATAGAGCCAGAAGACGATCGCCAGCCCGATAACCAGCAAGAGTCCGTAAGCCATGAAATTCAGAAACTTGCTGTCTCCCAGAAGATTTGTCACGTGAAAGTCCCGACTTTAAGAGCTCTGGAGCGTAACCGGAGAATGCCAAAATACGAAGAATATATAGATTTTATCATGAGAATGCCCGCTTGGGATCCCCCCGTTAAGCACAGTTTAACCAGCCATGATGAATGCAAGAGTGAGCAAAGCAAAAGCCTTGGGCTGCTGGCATTGCAATGGTGGCGTTGGCGTTTCATTGTAGTTGGGAACAAGACACATTTGCCGTGAGTCGCCCGCATCGCGCAGGACCCTAATATGAGCGACATGCCCGTTTCAGCCGCCCTCGACCGGACGGATCGCGCCGGGAGTCCGGGCCTCGTCCTGGCACTCGCCATCCTATTGGTTGGCGCGGCGGCCTCCTTTTCATTTCTGCCGCAGGAACAGGCCGGCCGCCTAACCATTGCCCTTTTGGCCCTGCTCGCCGTGATTGGCGTCATTGGCCTATTTGCTTATGCCGTGGGTTTTTTGCAATTTCCGGGACATGCCAGCCGCAATGATCTGACCAAATTAATGGCTGACTCTGGCCAGGAAGGATTATTGGTCACGCAGATTGATGGCAGCATCATCTATGCCAATGCTGCCTATATGAACTTATCCGGCACGCAGGATTTGGCTGATCTTCGCACGGTCGAACGGCTCTTCTCGGGCTCGCCGGAAGTCTCGGAAGCTGTCTATCGTTTGGCGCAGGCTGCCCGCGAGGGCAATCGCGGCACAGAAGAAATACGTCTCTCCCCTGCCCTCACGGGCGCAGGCGAAGCGGGATGGTATCGCATTAGAGTGCGACCGCTTCAGCGCCCCGGTCAACCACGCGTCACTTTATGGAGTGTTGCTGAGGTAACGCGCGAGCGCGAACGACAGGAAAATGTTTTTCAGGAACTCCAGCACGCCATCGATTTTCTCGACCATGCGCCAGCGGGATTTTTTTCCGCTGATGCCTCCGGCAAGATCAATTATATGAATGCCACGCTTTCAGCCTGGCTCGATTATGATCTGGCACAATACGGATCGGGCGGCCTCAAACTCTCTGACATTGTGGCTGGCGATGGCGCTGCGCTCATGTCACTAGTTGCCGGCGGCTCAAGCGAAGTACGCACGGAACAATTCGATGTCGATTTCAAACGTCGCAATGGCCAAAGCATGCCTGTGCGCGTCATTCATCGCATTGCCTTTGCGCAAGATTGTACACCCGGACCTTCACGCACGCTGGTGATCAATCGCGCACCGGGCGAGGAGCCTGCGGAAAATCTGCGCGCTGCAGAAGTGCGCTTTGCCAGATTCTTCAACCAGACGCCTATGGCAATCGTCTCGCTGGATCGCAAAGGTTATATCAGTCGTGCCAATCCGGCCTTTGCCTTGCTCATGCCACAAGCCTTGATGGGTAGCGAAAATGAGCGCTCGATCTTTTCCGGCCTCAATGAAAGTGACCATGAGACAATCCGCAGCGCCCTTGTTGCAGCTGCGGAGGGACGCGTCGATCTGCCCCCCGTCGATGTGACCTTGATTGGAAGCAAAATGCGCTCGGCGCGCTTATTCTTCTCGCCCAGCGAGGATGAAGGCGGCGGCGCAACGATTTTCGCGCTCGATACGACCGAGCAACGCACATTGCAGGAAAGCTTTGCACAAAGCCAGAAGATGCAAGCCATTGGTCAATTGGCTGGCGGCGTGGCGCATGATTTCAACAATGTGCTGACCGCAATCATCGGCTATTCCGATCTGCTGCTGGCCAATCACCGCCCCACCGATCCCTCCTTCCAGGACATTATGCAGATCAAGCAAAATGCCAATCGCGCCGCTGGGCTCGTGCGGCAATTGCTGGCTTTCTCACGCCGTCAAACACTGCGCCCGCAAGTGCTGCAATTGAATGATGTCTTATCCGAATTGCAAATTCTGTTGCGTCGTCTTGTTGGCGCAAGCATTGATCTTGATTTTAAACATGGCCGCGATCTCTGGCTGACCATGGTTGATCTCAACCAGTTTGAACAAGTGATCATCAATCTTGTCGTCAATGCCAGAGATGCCATGCACGATGGCGGCAAAATCAATGTGCGCACCAAAAATGTCAGCGCCGAGGACTGCAAGTCCTATCACGAAATTGCACTCACTCCCGCTGACTATGTCGTGATCGAAGTTGAGGATAACGGCCACGGCATACCTGCCGATGTGAAAGACAAAATCTTCGAGCCTTTCTTTACAACCAAGGAAGTTGGCAAAGGCACAGGTCTTGGTCTCTCCATGGTCTATGGCATTGTCAAACAAACGGGTGGTTGGATTTTCTGCGATTCCGAACCAGGGCGCGGCGCAACTTTCCGCATCTTCCTGCCGCGTCACATTCCGGTCATTGAAGAACAAGCTAAGAAAGAGGATGTTAAGGCACCTGCCGCAGACGCTACAGGCCATGGCACAATCCTGCTCGTGGAAGATGAAGATGCCGTGCGCGCCTTTGGCTCACGCGCGCTTACTTCGCGGGGCTATACCGTGCTCGAAGCCAATTCCGGCCTGCATGCTCTCGAAATCGTTGAAGCGGCACAGGGCCGCATTGATCTCATCGTTTCCGATGTAGTAATGCCGGAAATGGATGGGCCAACCATGTTTGGCGAATTGCGCAAACGCGGCATCAAATGCAAAGTGATTTTCGTCTCAGGCTATGCAGAAGATGCCTTTGCCAAAAACCTGCCCGCTGGTGAAGAGTTCGGCTTCCTGCCCAAGCCCTTCTCGCTCAAGCAATTGATCGAGGCCGTGAAAAGCAATGTCGGCTAAGTAAGCTGGTAAAACTTCCTCTCACGCGAGCCAATCGGCCAAAGCACGATTGACATCTTCCGGCGTCTCAAGCGTGCTCATATGACCTGCATGTTCAAACACGACGAGACGTGAGTGAGCAATCTCGCGGGCAATCTCCTCATGCGCAGAAACCGGGCTCCACTCATCAAAGCGCCCGGTCGCCACCAGAGTGGGGCATTTCACTTGCCGTAAAAGAGGAAAGGCATCGAGGCGATTGATCAGGGCCATTTGCTGCGCCTCAAAAACTTGCGGCGAAACATTGACAATCATCTCAATCAAGGGCGCTAAAAAAGCCGCATCCTGTCGACGCTCGGCTTTGACCAT
>OMIJ01000126.1 GCA_900299065.1 Hyphomicrobiales bacterium | reverse complement strand
TCCTTGAGGCGATCAAGTGTCTCAAGCGCACGTTTGGATTCGTTGGAGCCAACGAGCGTCCATGCATTCAGCAAAACAGCCGTGATGTCGCGCTGGCGATTATTGCCTGATTTGCTCAGCTCATTGCGCGCCTGCGCGAATTGATTGGCTTTCATCGCTTTAATGCCGAGTGCCAAATGCGCAAGACCATTGGCCTTGTCGCGTTTGATCAGGCGGTCGGCATAAGTAAACGCATCTTGCATATCGCCTGAGGTGAGGGCGGCCAGAAAGCTGCGCTCCAGCAATTCGAGATTGCGCGGATCGCGGCGCAAAACCTCTTTGAAATAGACGCTGGCTGCAGCGGCATCACGCTGGCTGGTTGCCGATAAAGCAGAGAGGTAATTGCCAGACATGCTGGCCGATAAGGCAAAAGAATTCGCTTGCGGCTTGAGCTGATCCGGGGCGCTGTTGGCTGCGGGCGGCATGATCAGGCTCTGTGCACAAAAGACTAAAGTCAGTGCCAGAGCAAAAGGCCCGCGGGAGCGGGGGGAGTTGTGGATTTTAGCAGTCCGTCTGGTCATGTGATCGATCGGCAAGTGGTCAACTTTCACAGTTTGGTTCTGGGCTCAACTGCACGACGCGGCAAAGGTCTGACTAGTCTTTTTAGGAGATCCGAGTCAGTCTTAAAGATGACCATGGCTGTTTTAAGGGCGTCCTGCAAGTGAATCTGACCAGTCCCAAGGGGACTGGCCAATGGGTGGCACCCATAGCTGGATCAGGCCAGGCTCTTTAACCCAAATCGATCATGCGCTGCACGGAGCGACGGGCCCGAGCTGCCAGGGCTGGATCTATGGTCACCACATCACGCAAATAGACCAGAGAATCGAGAATTTTGGGTAAAGTGATCCGCTTCATATGCGGGCAGAGATTGCAGGGGCGGACGAATTCCGTGCCGGTTGTTTCGCTCGCCACATTATCGGCCATTGAACATTCGGTGACCAGCAGCACCCTTTTGGGGTGTTTGGTTTTGACGAAATCAATCATAGCGGCGGTCGAGCCAGCAAAATCACTAACGGCCACCACTTCTGGCGGGCATTCGGGATGGGCGATGATCTGGATCGAGGGGTCTTCGGCCCGATAGCGCATAAGGTCCTCGGCGGTGAAGCGCTCATGCACTTCGCAAGCGCCTTGCCAGGCAATAATCTGGACTTTGGTCTGGGCCTGCACATTCTTTGCCAAATATTGATCCGGCACGAAGATCACGCGGTCCGAGCCAAGGCTTTCCACTACTTTCAAGGCATTGGAGGAGGTGCAGCAAATATCCACTTCGGCTTTCACTTCGGCGGATGTATTGACATAGGCCACCACCGGAACATCCGGATAGCGCTGGCGCAACAGTCTGATATCTGCCGCCGTAATGGAGGCGGCAAGCGAGCAGCCAGCTCTGGAATCGGGAATGAGGACAGTTTTGTCCGGATTGAGCAATTTGGCCGTCTCAGCCATGAAATGCACGCCGCCCTGAATGATGATGTCGGCATCCGATTGCGCAGCAAGCTTGGCCAATTGAAGAGAATCGCCAACGACATCGGCGACACAATTATAGATTTCCGGCGTCTGATAATTATGCGCGAGAATGACAGCATTGCGCTGTTTTTTCAGCTCGTTGATTGCCTTTACATAGGGCGCGTGAAAGGGCCATTCGACCGGGGGGATGATGGCTTTGACCTTTTCATAAAGGTGAGCAGTTGCCCGCTCGACTTCCGGTGTCCAGGCCAAATTGGGCATGGGCAGGGCGCCAAAGCGATCGAGCGCAGAGACCTCGCCTGCCGGATCAAAAGTCGCGCCAAGTGGATTATCCAGGGTCGCGCCCAGTTGATTGCGCACCGAATCGCTGGAGAAAAGCTGTTCGCGCATCACATCACCCTTAATTATGCTCAAGTTGAGCATAAACTGGATCTAAAAAGGCTCGTCAGCGAACAAGCTGGCGAGTGTCTTCAAGTCTAGATCTTACATATACTCAATCTGAGTATAAATAAAGTCCGTCCGGCAAAGAATCTTCAAAGAAGCTTGGGATAGGATTGTGCCAGCGCATTGGCACATTAATCAGAGCTTCCGACTGAGTGCCCCAAGGCCTGTCCGGGTTCGGTTTGGCTCAGCTTGTACTTTGACTTGGCACTCCCATTTAAGTTTTGAGAGGCTGGCAACCGGCCTCATTCATGGCTCATTCATCAGGCAGTACTCACACTTCAAGGGCCTGAGCTTATGAGCCTGCGGGAATGGAAGTGATATGCCGACAATTGCTTTGGTGGATGATGATCGCAACATTCTAACTTCAGTGTCTATGGCACTTGAGGGCGAGGGATATAAAGTTGTGACTTATACGGATGGCGTGGCTGCCTTGGATGGTCTGCGCGCCAGTCCGCCGGATCTGGCCATTTTTGATATTAAAATGCCGCGCATGGATGGCATGGAATTGCTGCGCCGTCTGCGGCAAAAATCCGATCTGCCGGTGATCTTCCTTACCTCAAAGGATGAAGAGATCGACGAATTGTTCGGCCTCAAAATGGGCGCCGATGATTTCATCCGCAAACCCTTTTCGCAAAGATTGCTGGTGGAGAGGGTCAAGGCGATTTTACGTCGTGTAGCCCCCAAAGATCCTGCGGCGCAAAAAGAAGCTGATGCCAAGCAACTCGAGCGCGGCCATTTGCGCATGGATCCCGAACGCCATGCCTGTACCTGGAAGAATGAGCCGGTGAGTCTCACCGTCACGGAGTTTCTGATTTTGCAAACTCTGGCGGTTCGACCCGGTGTCGTCAAAAGCCGTAATGCGCTGATGGATGCAGCTTATGATGATCAAGTCTATGTTGATGATCGCACCATCGACAGCCATATCAAGCGGCTGCGGAAAAAATTCAAAATGGTCGATGACGATTTTGAAATGATCGAGACGCTCTATGGTGTAGGCTACAGGTTCAAAGAGGCTTAAGGATAGGTGCTTGCGCCTGTCGGATCAGTCGTGGATCTCTCCTCATGAACGTGCATGCAAGTGACAGACAGCCGCAATCGGGCTGGAAATCGGGCCTTCATCGCTGGCGCTCTCGATGGGCTGTCAAAGCACGCGGGTTGTCACGTTCGATTGTGTTGCGCGCCTCCTCATCGCTCACCCGGCGTATTGTGGTCCTCAATCTCGGTGGCTTGCTGGCGCTGCTGATTGGCTTTCTCTATCTCAATCAGTTTCGCGCCGGCCTGATTGATGCGCGCATGCAAAGCTTGCAGACACAGGGCGAAATCATTGCTGCCGCCATTGCCGGTTCGGCCAGTGTCGAAACCGATGGAATGACGATTGATCCAGATAAATTATTGCAATTAGCGCCGGGCCAATCCTATGGCCTTGGCAATGATGCAACACCGTCTTTGGAGTTTTCGATCAATCCGGAGTTGATTGGTCCGGTCATGCGCCGACTTGTCTCGCCCACGCGCACAAGAGCGCGGGTTTATGATCGTGATGGCTATTTGCTGCTCGACACACGCGCACTCTCGCAGCGCTCGAGCATTTTGCGGTTTGATCTGCCGCAACAGGTTGAAGATAGTATGCCAACTTTCATGGAGCGAATCTGGACCTTTATCCGAACAAAATTTGGCTCGACTCTGCCTCTGTATGACGAGGCTGGTACGGGCAATGGACGCACTTATCCTGAAGTGCAAAGCGCTTTATCCGGCATCACGCAAACTAATGTAATGTTAAATGCGCGCGGCGAGACGATTATCTCCGTCTCTGTGCCTGTCCAAAGATTTCGAGTGGTGCGTGGCGCGCTGCTGCTCTCCACACAGGGAGGGGATATAGACAAAATTATCGCCTCTGAGCGCTGGGCGATTATTCGGCTGTTTGTCATCTTTGCTGGCATTATGTTGTTTCTCTCCCTATTGCTGGCCAATACGATTGCCGAGCCGGTGCGGCGTCTGGCGGAGGCGGCAGAGCGTGTGCGCCGCGGCATTAAGGCCCGGCAGGAAATTCCTGATTTTTCGCGGCGCGCTGACGAAATCGGCCATTTATCAGGCGCTTTACGTGAAATGACGCAAGCGCTTTATCGGCGCATGGATGCGATTGAAAGTTTTGCGGCTGATGTTGCGCATGAACTGAAAAATCCGCTGACCTCGCTGCGCAGCGCCGTTGAAATTCTCCCGCGTGTGAAGGGAGAGGACAAGCGCCAGCGCTTGCTCGATGTGATTCAGCACGATGTCAAAAGGCTGGATCGCCTGATCAGTGATATTTCCGATGCCTCCCGTCTCGATGCAGAATTGGCACGCGCGGATGCTGAACCGGTGGATGTTGTGCGACTGCTCACAACAGTGGTTGATGCAGCTAATCAAAGTCATCATGAAGACGGTGTAGTGATTGGGCTTGATGTCGCGGGCGAGCGCTCGCGCCAGGGCTATTTTGTCCTGGGGCATGATTCACGCTTAGGACAGGTCATCACCAATCTGATCGATAATGCGCGCTCTTTCTCACCCGCGCGGGGCAATGTGCGCATTGCTTTGCGCGCACGTCCGGGGGATCTGGATGCAGGGCTTGCGAAGGGGCTCGAAATCATTGTTGATGATGATGGTCCGGGTATTCCAGATCATGCGCTGGAGCGCATTTTCGAGCGTTTTTATACGGATCGTCCCGGAGATGGCTTTGGCCAGAATTCCGGCCTTGGTCTGTCGATCTCGCGTCAGATCATTGAGGCGCATGGCGGCTCGATCAAGGCAAGCAATCGTCTTGATCCTGTTTCAGGCTCGGTGCTTGGCGCGCGCTTCACTGTCTTTCTGCCGGTGCTAGGATGAGTGAGCTGGCTCTGGAAGCGATTTCCACCTCAGGTTTTATCCATGCCAATGCTTTGGCTGTGGGTGAGGCGGGCTTGCTGATCCGTGGGCCATCGGGCTCTGGCAAAAGCGCCCTGACAGATGCCTTGTTGAATGAGGCTGGACGGCGCGGCCTGTTTGGCCGTCTGGTTGGGGATGATCGTATCAGGCTGGAGGCAAAGGCGGGTCGGCTGATTGCCAGAGGTCATGAGGGGGTAGCGGGCCTGATCGAGCGTCGTGGTCAGGGTCTTGTCAGGCGGGACTATGAAAAAGCTGTGATTGTCTCCCTGATCATTGATTTGGCGGAAAATCAGGAAAATTGTCCGCGATTTCCGATGGATGAGGAGCGTTTTGAGACATTGGAAGGGGTCTGTTTGCCGCGGCTGTGCCTTTTTGCATCGGTAAATCCGCAACACTCAGCCGCCAGAGTTCTGGAATTTTTGGGCTATTAAGATCAGCCGTCGTATTTTGCTTGCCAATTTCGTCGCGATGCACAAAATGCCCAGCTCGGATTTGGCGTTCTGTGCCCTAGTGGAGGCAATCCTGAAAGATGATACGGTCAATATGATCGGCATGGTCCTGGTGACCCATGGACATCTGGCGACCGAGTTTCGGGCTGCCCTAGAGCATGTTGTTGGGCCGCAAAAACAATTCGAAACAATCAGCATTGGTCCGGATGACGATATGGAGCGTCGCCGACAAGATATTATCCAGGCTGTGCATCAGGTCGATGCCGGGCAGGGCGTTGTTATTCTCACCGATATGTTTGGCGGCACGCCTTCCAATCTGGCCATTTCCGTCATGGAAGGCTCGCAGATTGATGTTGTGGCTGGAATCAATCTTCCTATGCTGATCAAGCTCGCATCGGTGCGTGAAGAGGCCAGTCTGGCTGATGCCGTGGCCTGTGCGCAGGATGCAGGTCGCAAATATATTTCTGTTGCCAGCCGGATTTTGAGCGGAAAATGACAGACGCATCTGACGAAGATTGCCTGCCTACGCCAGAATTTCCCGGCTGTCTGGTGCGTGATCTCCAGATCGTCAATAAAAAGGGGCTGCATGCCCGCGCCACAGCCAAATTCGTGCAATGCGTGGATGGCTTTGATGCTGAAATTCAGGTCGCACGTTGCGGCGAGATCGTGGGTGGAACCTCCATCATGGGTATTCTTACCCTTGGGGCAGGCATAGGCACGACCATTCGCGTGGCAGCCAAAGGACCGCAAGCGCAAGAAGCGCTCAATGCGATCACGCAATTGGTCGCCAATCGCTTTGGCGAAGACGAATAAACAAATCTTGATCTAGCTGCGGGCGATCTGCCGACGCCAGGCAATGAGCCCTGCTGTCGAGCCATCGAGATCTTGGGTCGTGGCCAATTCATCCGCGACAATGGGCGCAAGGCGATTGCATAATTCTTTGCCGAGTTCCACGCCCCATTGATCGAAGGGATTTATGTTCCAGATTGCAGCTTGTACGAAAGTTCTGTGCTCATAGAGCGCCACCAGCCGCCCCAAGGTACGTGGATCAAGTCGTCTATAAAGAATTGTGCTTGAGGGACGATTGCCTTCAAAGGTCTTGTGAGGCGCAAGGGCCTCAATCTCCTGCTCAGTCATATTGGTTTTGACGAGTAGTGTTTTGACTTCGTCAAGCGAGCGCCCGCGCATCAGGGCCTCGGATTGTGCTAGGCAATTGGCGATGAGCAGATCATGATGATGGTCATCCGCCATCACAGGTTTGGCGGCGATCAAAAAATCAACCGGAATAATGCTCGTGCCCTGATGTAGCATTTGGAAAAAAGCGTGTTGGCCATTCGTGCCAGGCTCCCCCCAGATCACAGGCGCAGTGGCAACATGCACTTTAGTGCCCTCGCGCGTCACAGATTTGCCATTGGACTCCATGTCCAATTGTTGCAAATAGGCAGGAAACCGCGCCAGGCGATGATCATAAGGAATGACCGCATGGGCGGGATAATTCCAGATATTGCGATACCAGATGGCCAGAAGTCCCATGAGCACGGGAATATTGTCTTGTAAGGGCGCGGATTCGAAATGATCGTCCATCTCTTGCCCGCCTTGTAAAAATTCTTCGAAATGGCGCGGCCCAATGGCAATGGCGAGGGCGAGCCCTATCGATGACCAGAGCGAATAACGGCCACCGACCCAATCCCAAAATCCAAAGATGCGATCGGCGCGAATGCCAAAGTCTTGAACAAGATCAAGGCGTGTGGAGACAGCGACGAAATGATCGCCAATGCTGTTCTCACCCAGAGCCTGCGCCATAAAGCGCCGCGCCGTGCGTGCATTGGTCATGGTCTCTTGTGTGGTGAATGTTTTGGAAGAAATGATGAACAGCGTTTGTGCCGGATCGATTTGTGAAAGAGTCTCGGAAAGATCAGCGCTATCAACATTGGATACGAAATGGGTGCGAATACCCGCATTGCCAAAGGTGCTTAAGGCGCGCGCCGCCATGGCTGGGCCCAGATCAGAGCCGCCAATACCAATATTCACCACATCAGAAAACATTGCGCCTGAAGAACCGACAATTGTGCCATCGCGCACGCTTGCGACAAAATCCAGCATTTTGCGCCTTGCCGCCAGCACATCGGGCATGACATTGCGCCCTTCAACCATAAAGGCGCGGCCAGTCAGATTACGCAGTGCCATATGCATTGCGGCGCGACCTTCGGTAGAATTGATCCGTGCGCCAGAGAATAGATTGGCTCTCGCCTCTTCAAGCCCGCTTACCCTGGCCAGATGTAGCAAATGGGCGAGGGTCGCATCATTGATCATATGTTTGGAATAATCGAACAGTAGATCGTCCAATTGGACCTGAAAGCGCTGAAAGCGGGCTGAATCTTCGGTAAAGAAATCCATGATTCGCCGCTGGCTGATCTCGATGCGATGAGCTTCGAGGGCGGAATAAGCGGCGGCGATCTGTGCGGCGGTCATTGAGACTCCTGTGACTCGAGAGGACAATCTAGCGCCAGTTCAACAAAAAATCATTGCCAGTCTCGTAAATCAGTCGGGCAGCACAAATTTGCCCTATGGAGGGTTTATCCGCGGGCCAAGAGGGTTTATCAGCGGGATAGGATAGTTTTTGTGCAGGGTCCATGGCGCCGCCTCTTCTCACCCTTCAGTCCATTGCCCTGACCTTGGGTGGCAAGCCCTTGCTTGAGGGGGCGGAATTGGCTGTTTCGCCCGGCGAGCGTCTGGCATTGGTGGGGCGCAATGGCTCGGGCAAATCCACCTTATTGCGGATTGCTGCCGGCGAGATTCAGCCTGATAGCGGCAAGCGCTTTTTCCAGCCCGATGCCAGCGTGCGCTATTTGGCCTGTCTCTTATACAC
>OMIJ01000125.1 GCA_900299065.1 Hyphomicrobiales bacterium | reverse complement strand
GATCAAGGTAAGAGCCAAGCCGGCTGGACAGACCAAAGCGCTTGGCAAGGAATCCATCCAGAGCATCCGAAAGGCCCGCAATTAGAAAAATGGCAAAGGCCTCGAACCAGGCCCCTGACATGATCAGCCCAATGACGAGCGGCACACAGACCAACCGAAAAATGCTGATGAGATTGGGCAAAGACTCAAACAAATGGCACAGACCCCTCGAACGCAGCAGAGTGTAATTATCTCTGGTTCTCTATCAGTCGGCCATATGGAGCGCCGGAGCCAGAGGCTCCAGCGCGCCTCGTCACGCTTTGCGTGCGGCCAACCGAGCTTTCTTTTCATCACTGATATAATAATCAAGGTTGAAAAGCTTGCGGGCATTTTCACCCAGAATATTGCGCTTGGCCTGCTGGGAGAGGAAAGGCAGATCATAGATCGTTGAAGGCAGATCCATGTCCCAATGGGGATAGTCAGATGAATAGAGTAATTGCGTTTCCGCATTCATCATTTTGAATGTCTCTTGTAGCATGGTCTGATTATTCACCATCTCCATGGGCTGAGTGGTGTAGAACATTTCGCGCATATAATCGCTGGGCAGACGCTTGAGTGAAGGCGCCTCAGAGCTGCGCATCATATATTCATTATCGAGCCTTTGCATGAGAAACGGAACCCAGGCCAATCCGCTTTCAATCCAGATCGATTTGAGACCGGGGAAACGCTCAGGAATGCCATTCACAACCCAATTGGTCATGTGAACAATATTGAACCAGGTAAAGCCCAAAGCATGCGTCGCCAAAAAGCGATTGGTAATATGCATGCTCTGATCACCCCAATTGGTCGCAGCATGGAAGGAGAGCGGCAGACCGCGCTCTTCCAGCGCCCGATAGAGCTTCATATAAGAATTATCATATAGACCCTTATAGCGCACTGTTGTCACAAGAAAGCCAATCACGCCCTTGCGCCCGCTATATTCCTCGACCATTTTCAACGCCGCATCTGGATCATTCATCGGCAGATAGAGCATCGAGACAAGGCGCGAGTCATGCGCCAAAATATGTTCGTAAAGCCATTTATTATAGGCCTTGGCATATTGCACCTCAACTTCGACAATCGGATTGAGGCCCAATCCCAGCATGGGCGTGGGGAAAATACAGGCGACATCAACACCCATGGAATCCATCCATTTACGTGTCAGGCCAATGTCGCGATGCGGTGCACCGGGTGCCTGTTCGGTGGAGCGATGCGCATAGCGCGTGATACGCCCCGCCATTTCCTGATAACCGCCCGTCGAGCGCTGCTGCAAAGTCGCGCCCTTGGTATATTTAAACTGATCGCGCAGGACAGGATCTTCGATCATATCCCAAATGTCTTTGTAGGATGAGCTCTCATAATGATGCGCATCAACATCAATGATCATGAAGTCTTCATATTTGCGATCTTCCGCCTGTTGCTGTGCATGGGCGAGCAGGCTGCGTGTATCAAATGTCTCTCGGGTCGGATCACTAACGACCGGCTGCATATTATCCATGAAACTCTCCGTAAAGCTTAAGATGCCTTTGGGCGATCCTGCTTGAATGACCTTAATCGTTGGGCTTGGTGCGATGTTGCGGCGCAGTCGAATTGCCTGTCATTGCCTGCCACATGCTCAATTCGAACATTTGAACATTCATTGCATGCAACATGTCAGAAGCTGCGAGCATCACATCATTGACAGTCAAGAGATCCCCGCCACGCGGTGGAAAGGGCGAAGTCATGCCAAGTTCAGCCTTGCGTGCATAAAAGCGAATGGCCGCGCATAGCATATCTTGCAAAGCGAGATCGGATATCTGATCCGTATTGCTCATTGCTGCTGTTAAACGCGCTGCAATGTCGCGCATGGCCGCGCTCATAGCCGTGTCAATCTCGGTGACGATGACCTCAGACGTCGACATAAATGCCCCCTTCACGGGTGACGACATTATACTTCTTCAGCTTGAGACGAGGATCGGGCGCGCATTCTCCGGTTTTGAGCTTATACTCCCAGCCATGCCAGGGGCAGACGATATGCGGATCATCATGATCATAGGTCTGCGCCAGAAAAGAGCGATCCGATCCAAAAATATCAACCACCTTGCCCTTGACCACGCCCTCACAGGCCGGGCCGCCCTGATGCAGGCAATGATTACGATAGGCATAAAAGGCGCCCTGGTGCCGATAGACCCCAATTTCGAGGCGATCCTGACGCAGGATGCGAATATCGCCGTCCTTCATCTCGCTCTCCTTGCATACAAAAAGCTGCGCCATTCTTAATCCTCACTCCATTTGATTTGCCTTTGGCTCCCACATTATTGGGCTTTAGGGCTATTCGCCAAGAGCTTTGCTGAGAAATCACGGGGATCATCGCCAGATCCCCTTGCATCAGGCCTGTGACCGGGATAACCCGGCCCTAACGAGGTTGTTCCATGACACAAAAGCCGACCCAGGGTCTGACCTATGCCCAGGCAGGTGTCGACATCGATGCCGGCAATGCCATGGTTGAGGATATCAAGCCATTGGTCCGCGCCACGCGCCGGCCCGGGGCCGATGCCGAAATTGGCGGTTTTGGTGGCCTGTTCGATCTCAAGGCTGCCGGTTTTAAAGACCCCATTCTGGTGGCTGCCAATGATGGCGTGGGCACAAAAGTCAAAATTGCCATTGAAAGCGGCCTGCATGACACGATCGGCATTGATCTGGTCGCCATGTGCGTTAATGATCTGATCGTACAAGGGGCCGAACCCCTCTTCTTCCTTGATTATTATGCCACTGGGCAGCTTGATCCCAAGGCGGGGGCCGCTGTGGTCAAGGGCATTGCAGCAGGCTGTCTGCAGGCTGGATGCGCTCTGATCGGCGGCGAGACAGCGGAAATGCCCGGCCTTTATGCCAAGGGCGATTATGATCTGGCCGGTTTTGCAGTTGGCGCCGCCGAGCGTGGACATTTGCTACCCAAGGGCAATATTGAGCCCGGCGATGTGATCTTTGGCCTGCCCTCCTCCGGTGTGCATTCAAACGGCTATTCATTGGTGCGCCGCATTGTCGCACTTACACAATTGGCCTGGAATGCCCCCGCGCCTTTCGCGCCAAACCAAACCCTAGCGCAGGCTCTGCTGACGCCAACCCGCATTTATGTAAAGCCCCTTCTGGCAGCGCTTAAAGCCACATCGGGAATTAAAGCGCTCGCCCACATCACAGGCGGCGGGTTTCCTGACAATATTCCGCGTGTGCTGCATGAAGCTGTGGGCGCGAACTTGTCTCTCCCTGCCATTCCTGTGCCCGCCGTCTTCAGATGGCTTGCTGCGGAAGGAAACATTGCACCAGAGGAAATGCTGCGCACATTTAATTGCGGCATTGGCATGATTGTCATTGCTGAAAAAGTTAAAGCAAGTGAAGTCGAAAAAGCATTGCAAGCGGCCGGTGAAACGCCCTGTCAGATCGGCGAAGTGCAACATCGCGGCGCCAGCCCCGTGACTTATTCAGGACGGCTTGGCCTGTGAGCGCGCCAAGATTGCGCACAGCCATTCTCATTTCGGGCCGCGGCTCGAACATGGCCTCTCTGATTGCAGCAGCAAAAAGCCCCGATTTCCCGGCAGAAATTGTTCTTGTGCTCTCCAACCGTCCCGATGCGCCCGGCCTTGCAAGCGCCAAAGCACAGGGCTTTGCCACTGCCGCTGTTGATCACAAAATCTATGCCGGACGCGAGGCTTTTGATGCTAGCCTGCAAGCCATGCTGGAGGCGCATCGCATCGATTTCATCTGTCTTGCCGGTTTCATGCGTTTACTCACCGCCGGATTTACGCAAGCCTGGCAGGGTCGCATGATCAATATTCATCCCGCCCTAATGCCATCCTACAAAGGTCTGCATACACATGAACGGGCCTTGGCAGATGGCGTGAAAATCCACGGCTGCACTGTGCATTATGTTGTCCCAGATATGGATGCAGGGCCCATCATCGCACAAGCCGCCGTGCCCGTACTGGATGACGACACGCCTGAAACACTTGGTGCGCGAGTTCTAGCGCAGGAACATGTGATCTATCCACTGGCGCTCAAACTGGCAGCCAGTGGCTTACTGCACATCAATGGCCAGCGCGTTTTGGGCGCTGCGCCACAGGCCCTCCCTGCATTAATTGTCCCTCATCCCCATTAGGAGACTAGCATGGCCAGCCAGACAGAGCATGAGCAGAATTATCATCGCATCATCTCCCGTCTGCCCGCCCTGCCCGATCCGCTTCATCCCATCAGCCAGACATTATTTGCCGAAACCAAAGCGCGTGGCGGCCATGTTCTCAATCTGCATTTAGCAACCGCACATGCATCCCGCTTGGTTGAAACCAAGCGCCCCTTCAGCATGGCCTTGCGCAATGAATGCCAAACCTCGCGGGCTTTGCGCGAACTCACAATCCTGCGCACGGGACAGATTCTGGATTGCCCCTATGAGCTTGATCATCATATTCCCCTTGCCCTGAAAGCGGGCATCAGTCAGGCGCAGATCGATGCGCTGTCATCCTGGCGCGAGCAGGCCTCACTATTCAATGCGCAAGAACAGGCTTTGCTTGCCTTTCTGGATGAATTCTTTGCTCGTATCGGCGAAGTCAGTGATGCGACTTTCGCACCCATGCAAGCGCAGTTTTCGCCTCAGGAAATTGTCGAATTAATTTTCACCGCAACAACCTATCAGGCCAATGCCTATATTCTCAAATCATTGCGCATCATCAGAGATGAGTCCCATGTGCGCGCCACGCCGGGCAAATTCTGACTTTCATTTTATCATTGCACGGCAGCACAAACTTATCCACAGGTCCATTAAATCGATTCGGACTCTGTTTGATCTTGTCACGTTCTCAAATCCCCTTATGGGACAGATCTAAAATAAGACCCTCTTAGAATTTTATTAACCACAATATTACGTGGGCATTGATACAAAACAAAAACCGGGACCAAGGCCCCGGCTCCGTGTCGATCAACAAGACTTAGTCCGATCAGCTCAATGTCGCCTTGATGATCTGATCTGGATTTTGCACGGGCTCTCCACGCTTGATCTTGTCAACATTCTCCATGCCCTCGATCACCTGGCCCCAGACCGTATATTGGCGATCAAGGAAAGTGGCATCATCAAAGCAGATAAAGAATTGCGAATTGGCTGAATGAGGATTGGAAGCACGCGCCATAGAGCAAATGCCGCGCACATGAGGCTCATCATTAAACTCAGCCTTGAGATTGGGATAATCAGATCCCCCTGTTCCCGTACCATGCGGGCAACCGGTCTGCGCCATAAAGCCCTCAATGACGCGATGGAACACAATGCCATCATAAAAGCCTTCGCTGACCAGGCGCTTGATATGCGCCACATGATTAGGCGCGAGATCGGGGCGCATTTTGATCACGACATTGCCCTTGCTCGTCTCAAGGGTGAGCGTGTTGGTATCTTCGGTTTTTGTATTATCTTCTGACATCAAAGCCTCGAATAAAAGAGAAAGCGCCCGGCGTGTTTAAAACTATCAGCATTTCACTGGAGCTGGGTGAAATACAACAAAGCTGAAGCCGGGTAAACCTGCCCGGCCGGTCATCATGGCAATGAAAGCAGACTATTTTGCCTGTGAGGCCAGCTGCATTTTGACAATCTTATCAGGATTTTGCACCTGACCATTGGCATTCGCTGCGCCCTTCTTGATCTTGTCGACCACTTCCATGCCCGAGACCACTTCACCAAAGACGGTATAATTGCCATTGAGGAAAGCTGCTTCGGCAAAACAGATGAAGAATTGGGAATTG
>OMIJ01000124.1 GCA_900299065.1 Hyphomicrobiales bacterium | reverse complement strand
TCTGGGGACAGAGCGCATGAGCAAGAGCTCAAGCAATTCATAATCGGGTAGGCTTTTATCGCCGGTTGCGATGAAGCGCGCGCGTAAGCGTTCACGATGGCCTGATTGCCCTTTGGCTTCGGCCAGTCCTTCAGGGTCTGGATCCGGAGCGGGGCGAGACGGTTTCATCGTAAAGGCTGGTTCTCGAAATAAACGGGGCGATGAAGCCCCTTGGGAGAGAGAGTAAAAATCTCAACACCTGTTTCAGTCACACCAACTGTGTGTTCAAATTGCGCAGAGAGCGAGCGATCTCGTGTGACGGCGGTCCAGCCATCGGCAAGAATCTTCACTTGCGGGCGGCCCAGATTGATCATGGGTTCAATCGTAAAAAACATTCCAGGCTTAAGCACAACGCCTTCTCCGGGACGACCGTAATGCAGAATATTGGGCTCATCATGAAATAATTGACCAAGACCATGGCCGCAGAAATCACGCACGACAGAGCAACGCTCAGCCTCAGCATAGGTCTGAATGGCATAGCCAATATCACCAGTCGTTGCGCCCGGGCGCACGTGCTCAATACCAATCATCAAAGATTCATAAGTGACTTCAACTAATCTTTGCGCCCGGCGCGGCACATCGCCAACCAGATACATGCGGCTGGAATCGCCATGCCATCCATTGAAGATTAAGGTCACATCAATGTTGACGATGTCCCCATCGCGCAAGGGTTTTTCATCCGGGATTCCGTGACACACAACATGATTGATTGAAGTGCAGATCGATTTGGGATAGCCGCGATAGCCAAGCGGTGCAGGAAAAGCGCCATTGTCCATCGCAAATTCAAAAGCGATCTTGTCGAGACTTTGGGTGGTTACGCCGGGTTTGACGAGGTCAACCATTAAATCCAGCGCCTCAGCTGCTAGTCGACCAGCGGCCGCCATACCGGCAAAAGCCTCGGCACCATGGAGTTTGATCTGTCCTGTTTTGCGGCCTGCTGCCAGTGAGGCATCAATGTAATTCATGGCGAACTGCTATTATCCCAAGAGCAATGATTGTGAGCTTGATCTAGGGTGTCCTCACCCAAATGACCAGCTCATCTCTAGTATAATAATAGCGCATGATCTCTCGATGAGCCAGAAACCTCTTATTCATGTGCGAGAATGCAATCTGCGAAAAGTTGAGAGTATAGGCGGAGAGGATTGTTTGATCGCTGAGATTATTGATGAGGGGGTCTGAACCTTGGCGTTCTGGTGCCCGGCGCAATGGGCGAAGGAATGAAGGGCAAGGGAGGATAATCAGAGCTTTATCCCATAACACACTGATTTTGAACACCACCTTTGCACTTCTTTGCAGCCAGACATCTAATTCTGGGTATTGCGGTGTCTGTAAGGGCTAGGGGGCTTGCCAATGTGTGTTTGGCCTCGCCATAAAGTCCAAGGAGGTAAGATGACGCAGAGCCAACATTCGATCAGTGCTGCCATTCTGGTGATCGGGGATGAGATTCTATCCGGGCGCACCAAGGATAAGAATATCGGCTTCATTGCTGATTATCTCATGGCTTTGGGCATAGACCTCAAAGAGGTGCGCATTGTTGCCGATGAAGAGCAGGATATTGTCGATGCGGTCAATGCGCTGCGCAAGCGTTATACCTATCTCTTCACCACTGGCGGCATTGGCCCCACGCATGATGATATTACCGCAGATGCGGTTGCCAAAGCTTTGGGGCTGGAGCTTTACGAAGACCCGCGCATCATTGCTTTGATGTTGGAGCGTCTTAAGCCGGAAGATCTCAATGAAGCGCGCCGACGCATGGCTCGTATTCCCAGAGGCGCGGAACATGTCGAGAATAAAATCTCGAAAGTGCCCGGCTTTATGATTGAGAATGTGATTGTGATGGCGGGCGTTCCCTCGATCATGCAGACCATGCTGGATTCCGTCGCCCCGCGTTTGCGTACAGGGGCCAAAATGATTGTCGAGACTTTGGACTCTGTAGGTCTGCCTGAAGGCGTTTATGCCAATGGCCTGGGTGAAATAGCCAAGCTCTATCCCAATGTCTCGATTGGATCTTATCCTTCTTTTGGGGATGGCCGCTTCAAGAATTCGATTGTGGTGCGTGGCAAGGATGAAGTTGAGGTCGCAGCGGCCTTGGCAGCGGTTCGCGCATTGATGGATAGATTACGCGCTGAACAGGCGTGAATTTTGAACAGTGAGAGTCAGGTTCAACATGGTTGATGATCAGGCACAAAAAGCTTTCCCGGTTTCCTGGGATCAGTTTCATCGTGATGCGCGCGCTTTGGCTTGGCGTTTGTCAGGTCAGGGGCCCTTTGATGCTATGGTCAGCATTACGCGTGGCGGTCTTGTTCCTGCTGCGATTGTGGCGCGCGAGATTGGTATAAGAGTCATCGAGAGCATTTGTATTGCCAGTTATCAGGAAGATAATAGGCAAGGTGGATTGCAGATTCTCAAAGGTCTGGGCCAAGAGCTCAAGAAAATGGGTGATGGTGCCCGCGTTCTTGTTGTTGATGATCTGGTCGATACGGGCACAACATTCAAAGTCGTGCGTGAATTATTACCCAAAGCGCATTTTGCCACAGTCTATGCCAAGCCTCTGGGGCGGCCGCTTGTGGATACATTCATCACCGAAGTCTCACAGGATACTTGGATTTATTTCCCCTGGGATTTGCATTTGAGCTATGCGCCGCCTCTGTCGAAAGCCAGCAAGGGTTGAACTCTTGCCAACTGTCTTGCGCGGAGCGGGGCAATGGGGCACAAGGCATAGGCCTTGGCCTAGTGATTTGGTTTATGGGCTGATCAAGGGGATAACCCCAGGATCAGTTCATGCGATGCGGACGTGGCGAAACTGGTAGACGCAAGGGACTTAAAATCCCTCGGTCGTTAGACTGTGCGGGTTCGACTCCCGCCGTCCGCACCATTCAGGCTCACAATGGCACGCAAAAATCCTAATAAATCTATTCTTATCAATGATATATTGAGGCCCGGTCTGGGCGTGGTGTTCTGTGGCACGGCATTAGCGCGGGCGTCCCTCAAGGCGGGTGCCTATTATGCGAATCCGCGCAATCGCTTCTGGGGGATTTTACATCAAACTGGTCTTACCCCCGGTTCCGCGCCGCTCTTGCCCCAGAATTACAAGGATGTGGTGCAATTCGGGATTGGGCTAACCGATCTGTGCAAGACAAATTTTGGTAATGATGCAGATCTGCGTCGGGCGGATTTTGATATTGCGGCTTTGCGGGAAAAGGTCAGCCTCCATGAGCCGAAGTTTTTGGCTCTGACCAGCAAAAATGCCGGGCGGATTTTATGCGGGCCCAGGACCGAGCTGGGTTTGCAGGAGGTGAGGATTGGTACCACGCAGATTTACGTTTTGCCTTCGACATCGCCCGCAGCGCAATGGCAATGGGCGGTCCATGTTCATCATTGGTATGAATTGGCGGATCTTGTGAAGGCCTTGAAATGATCAATAGTTGAGGCTGAGCTTGTGGCTGGAGAGGTTTCAGAGCATCTTAGCTATATGGATCTATCGGGAGACAGAGTTGAGACCTTTTCATCGCAATGAAGCCAAGGAATGGGCGCGCGAGTCCATGCGAGGCATTTGGGCGGCGGCACTGATGCCTTTCAAAGAGCCCGATCTGGCGCTGGATGAAGAGGGCTTTCGGCGCAATCTGCGACATTGGATTGACGATCTCAAAATCGATGGCTTTTTTGTCGCGGGCAAGCAGGGCGAATTTTACGCTATGTCTGTTGCAGAGCGTAAACGTCTGTTCGAGATTGCGCTGGAGGAAACAGATCGTAAGGCAGGGGCCATCCTGTCTTGTTCAGATCAGAATATGGATGTGGTGATTGACCTTGCCCGCCATGCCGAGCGCTTGGGTGCGACATCGATTGTCGTTCATGCCCCTGTGCTGCATTTTACATCGCGGCAAGATGAGACGCTGTATCAATATTACAAGACAATCAGTGAAGAGGTGAATATCGCAATTGCCTTATGGAGCCATCCTGACTCAGGCTATCTGATGTCGCCTGAATTATGCATGCGCATTGCACAATTGCCCAATATTGTCGCGATCAAATATTCAGTACCAAGGCCGCAATATGTGCGCCTGTCGGAAATGGCGGGCGATCAATTGATCGTCTCAACAGCCTCCGAAGAAGAATGGTTCGATAATATTGTTGAATTGGGTTGGCGGCTCTATCTGTGTTCCAATCCGCCTTATCTTTTGCAAACTAAGCATGATCTGCGCATGCGTGAATATACCGATTTGGCTTTTGCCGGAAAGATTGATCAGGCCAGAGTCATTCGCGACAGTCTCAATCCAGTGCGCAAGGCTTTGTCTTCGACACGGCCACAAGAAAAGCCCCATGCGCATCCCAAATATTGGCAAGACCTTTTGGGCCAGGTGGGAGGGCGTGTGCGTCCGCCCATGCTTGATCTCACCGAGGATGAGAAGAGCGCTGTTCGAGCTGCTTTTGCTGCCTGCGGTCTGAAGACAGCCTAATTCACAAAGAGGATATGATGAGCCGCTTTCAACCTTTCAGCTTTCAGGCCTGGATCAATGAGAATGCGCAATATCTCAAGCCGCCTGTTGGTAATAAAATGGTCTTTCCGCAAAACAATGGCCTGGTTGTGCAAGTGGTCGGCGGGCCTAATCAGCGCGTCGATTTTCATGATGATCCGGTGGAAGAATTTTTCTATCAGCTCAAGGGCGATATGGTGCTCAAGCTTGTGGATCGGGGTCAGCATGAAGATGTGCGCATTCGTGAAGGCGATGTGTTTTTATTGCCGCCGCATGTGCGCCATTCGCCGCAGCGTCCCGTGCCCGGTTCTGTGGGGCTTGTGGTGGAATCGCCTCGCCAGCCCGGCATGAAAGATGGCTTTGAATGGTTCTGCATGAATTGCAAAGGGCTAGTCTATCGCGTCGAAGTCGAGGTTAAAGACATTGTGCGTGATTTACCGCCTCTCTATGAAGCCTTTTATGCGGATGAAAAAGCCCGGACCTGTCAGTCCTGCGGAAGTCTGCATCCGGGCAAGACTCCGCCAACTGATTGGGTGAAGCTCTGAGTTTGCGCCTGGCAATTGTTGGATGGGGGGCTTTGGCGCGTCGATTGGTGGAGTTGATCGCTCAAGCAGGTCTCAAGGTTGAACTCATCGCCATTGGCTTGCGCGAAGATGCGCCGCGTTCAGCCGATCTACCTGTGTCGGTCAGAGTTTTGACTGCACCGGAACAATTGCAAGGTCTTGCTATTGATCTTGTTGTTGAAACGGCAAGGCGTGAAGTGGTGCGTGATTGGGGCATTGCGGCTCTTCGTTATGCAAAGGCCTTTGCTCCTGCTTCGACCAGTGCATTTGTCGATGAAGATTGTTTGCAAAAACTGCAGGCAATCGCCAAAGCTCATGGCTCGCGCTTGCTGATTTTTCCAGGTGCTTTGGCAGGTGTTGATGCGCTCAAAGCGGCAGCTTATCTTGACCTTGATTTTGTTCGGCACATTATCATCAAGCCGGTTGCCAGTTGGCGTGGCACTTTGGCTGAACAGAGTCTCAATCTAGATGAGATCAGCGAGCCAACAGAATTCTTCTCGGGCGCAGCGCGCCAGGCAGCGCGTGATTATCCGCAAAATGCCAATGTTGCTGTTATTTCTGCGCTGGCAGGCATTGGTCTTGATGCCACACAAATTGTGCTGATCGCAGATCCCCAAGCCACATTGAATGCGCACAGGATTGAGGCAAGAGGTGCGTTTGGAGAGTTGAAAGTCGAGATTGCGAACCGGCCTTTGTCGACCAATCCCAAAACATCACAGATGACGGCGCTGGCCTTGTTAAGACTCATTGAAAATGAAATGGGCCAGCTCATGATCTGAGCCGGCCCATAGAACTCGAAGAGAATTCCGTCAGATCATTGCGGACGACGATAGGTGGATACTAGGCTGGTCATATTAAGAACCTTGCCTTTCACCTTCTCGAGGAATTGATCGCGAGTCAGGCCAGCTGGCAATTCTTCCTTTGGAATATCCAGAGCATAGACGCTGAAGATGTAATGATGCGGTGAGTCCGTTGCCGGGGCGCAGGGGCCAAAATAGGTTCCCATCTGGCGCATATTATTGCCACCGACAATGCGTGGCGATGGATTTGTGCCTTCACCTTCTGCCAGGGAATTCACATCTGGCGCAATGCCATAAGCAACCCAATGCACGACGCCGGGGCCGCGACCACCTTCAAAGTCAAACAGGATGACGGCAAAGCTCTTTGTGCCAGCCGGCGCATTGGACCATTGCAGAGGCGGGGAAACATTGTCGCCGCCACAAGCCATTTGCGCATTCGTGGGGCCGGCATATTTCTTGTCAATGAAAGCGCCGTCCTGATGTTTGGGAGAGGTCAGGGTGAAGGGCGGGCCAGCAGGCGCTGCGGGGGCCGCAGGCGCCTGAGCAAGAGCCTGAGAGGCAAGGCCAAGGCCGATAATGGACGCAAGAGCGCAGGTCCGCAAAGATTGTGATAAATTCAGCAACATAGTTTCTCCCCTTAGGCAATTGATGAATGCCCAGATTGTTGACGGTATTGGATTGGCTCCAATACCGCAGTTCTTATACGATTATTTCAGGCCGCGCACCATAGACATGAAACGGACCTGTTCGGCCGGATCATCGCGGAAAACGCCGGTAAAGCGTGTCGTGATCGTAGAGGCACCCTGCTTTTGCACGCCGCGCATCGACATACACATATGCTCGGCTTCAATCAGCACAGCTATGCCTCTGGGCTTAAGCGCCTGATCGATGGACTCAGTGATCTGCGCCGTCATTGTTTCCTGTGTCTGGAAACGTCTGGCATAAACATCGACCGTGCGGGCGAGTTTGGAGAGGCCAACAACGCCGCCTGAGGGGAAATAAGCAATGTGCGCTGTACCAACGAAGGGGACCATGTGATGTTCACAATGTGAATGGAAGGGGATATCCTTCACGAGCACCATGTCATCATAGCCATCGACTTCTTCGAAGACTTTGGAAAGCACTTCTGCGGCATTTTCGTGATAGCCACGGAAGAGTTCTTCATAGGCTTTCACAACGCGCTTGGGTGTGTCGAGGAGGCCTTCGCGGTTTGGATTTTCACCAGCCCATTGCAAAAGAACCTTTACAGCGGCTTCAGCCTCTTCACGCGAGGGGCGCTCCAAAGGGGGGAGATTGGAGTGATCAGAACATAAACTCTGTTTATTCAAGGTCTTAACCACGGCATCCATGTGGCGCCTCCTTTACTGTCTGAGGTTAACTTCTGATTTACGCATGTTTTGGGCAAATGGACCACACAATTTAAATTTTAATTTTTACCTATGGTGAGGCCGCTCTTTCTCTGCAGGTCCACTCCTCCTATATAGATGGAAACAGGTTGCCTTGGCGGGCGCGCCTTTGTCTTTCGGATTCATTCTCATCCATGCTGAACGATGTCTATAATAAGCGCATTTTGGAACTGGCGGCGGATATCCCCAAACAGGGTCGCCTAGCCCAGCCGGATGCCAGTGCCACAGCCCATTCCAAATTATGCGGCTCGACGGTGACGGTGGATGTCACGCTCAAGGATGGCAGAATTGCCGATTTCGCACATGATGTGAAAGCCTGCGCTTTGGGTCAAGCTTCTTCCTCCATTATGGCGCGTCATGTGATTGGCTCGACACCAGAAGAAATGCGGGCGCTGCGTGATCAGGTGCGCCGTATGCTGAAAGAAAATGGCGCACCCCCGCAAGAGGGCAAATGGGCCGATGTCGCCGTGCTTGAACCGGTGCGCGATTATAAAGCGCGTCATGCTTCAACCATGCTGACCTTTGATGCCGTTGTCGATGCATTGAATCAGATTGAGGCGAAAAGCCAGCTCTAACTTGAGCTAGTTCTGCGCCTTGCTTTGATTGTGGGTGAAGGATGCGTTGTGAGTAATATGCCGGTCTTTCAGCGCGTGAGCATTTGGATGCGCAAGGGCGCGCATGTGCTGATCCGTTTGTATCAGCTCACTTTGTCCAGCCTGATCGGGCGTCAATGCCGTTATATGCCCAGTTGCTCTGAATATATGGATGAAGCCATACAACGCCATGGTCTTTGGGCCGGGGGGTGGATGGGGTTGTCGCGTTTGTGCCGATGTCATCCTTGGGGCGGGGCGGGTTATGATCCTGTCAGCCGTGAGCTGCCCCAGCAAGCGGGCCCGTTCACCCCCTGGCGTTATGGACAATGGCGATCGAGATTGTCTTGCGAAGCTGTTGAGCCGCACAAGCCCGATTAATAGCAGCTGGAGCCTTAAAAACCTCTTGTGCGCTTGCCTGTCGGGCAATCTCTGTGTATCCCGACTCATCGCTTACGTCGGCCCGTTTCGGCGAGTGAGCCTGAGGAGTGTGACACATGGTTTCTTTGACTTTTCCTGATGGTGCGCAGCGTCAATTTGAAGCTGGCATAACTGGCGTTGAGATCGCCAAAGGCATTTCCCCCTCTTTAGCCAAGCGTGCTGTGGCAATGGCGCTGGATGGTGAGCTGGCTGATCTGGCTGATCCGATCCAGAGCGATGCCAAAATCGAATTTGTGATGCGCGAAGATCCGCGCGCTCTGGAGCTGATCCGCCATGATTGCGCCCATGTGCTTGCTGAGGCGGTACAGTCACTCTTTCCAGGAACTCAGGTTACCATTGGCCCGGTGATCGAAAATGGCTTCTATTATGATTTCTATCGCGCCGAGCCTTTCACGCCGGACGATTTTCCTGCCATTGAAAAAAAGATGCGCGAGATCATCGAGCGCGATCGGCCCTTCGTCAAAGAAATCTGGAC
>OMIJ01000123.1 GCA_900299065.1 Hyphomicrobiales bacterium | reverse complement strand
GCGCGCCGCAATGCCGAGGATGATCAATATTACTGGCGCATCACGCCTTTCGTCATGCCTTGCTATACCGGCGTTCCGCCGCGCGGCGATCATCCCATGCATGGTCATTTCTGGGTGCCGATTGATGATCATAATTGCTGGGCCTGGTCTTATGACTACCATCCCACACGCGCACTGACGGATGAAGAAGTCGCTGCGATGAAGGATGGCAAGGGCGTTCACGTCAAGAACATCCCCGGCACCTATATTCCTCTGGCCAACAAGACCAATGATTATCTGATGGATCGCGCAGCGCAAAAAGCGGGTCGCACTTTCTCAGGTGTTGCTGGCATTGGCATGCAGGATGCGTCCCTGCAAGAAAGCATGGGCCCGATCTGTGATCGCACCAAAGAAAATTTGGTCGGCACGGACAATGGCATCATCATGGCGCGCCATCGCTTGATGCGCGCTGCAAAAGCGCTGGCTGAAAAAGGCACGATTCCCCCGGGCGTCGATGTCGAGCATCAGAAAGTGCGCCAGGCCGCTTTGCTTCTCAAGCGCAATGTTCCCTATGCGGAAGGCGCGAAAGAAGCGCTCAAGGCCAAAAAGGGCGTGCGCCAGACCTCAGTCTGATTTGAAAATATTGGCGTGCCAATCGGCACGCCAATTTGGCTTTGGATGGAGGCGGCATGCTCAGTGAATCAGCACGCATGACAACAGCTCATGAAGCGGGCTTTCGCATTCAGGAGCCCAATTCCAAACAGCGCTCCATCAAAGTGATTGCGCTTGATAAAGCCAGCGCTGTGCTGGTTGACCAAATCGCCAAGGACGGTTGGCGCGGCGCATCTTTCTTCACTTCCTTATCTTTCGTTGCGCAGCAAAATCCTCAATCGACCTCAGGTGAATCTGTTCAGGCTTGGCTCAATGATCTGGCCGGTCGCACTATGGATCTGATGTCTGAAGTTGCCAATTCCGACTTTGTTGTCGTCGTCACTTGCGCAGGTGAGGATGCGCGTGCAGTTACAGTGATCGCTGATGCCTGTGCGCATTATCATAAATCCCTGCTCAGCCTTGTCGTTCCACAAGAAGGCATGAGTGAGGCGGATGTTGAGGTCTCGCTCAAGCATTTGCGCCCTCATTCACGCATGCTCGTTGTGGCTCAGGGTATTGATTATATCGAGGTCATGCTCAGCGCTTTACGCGCGGCTTAAATTTTGCGCTGAATAATTAGCGTAAAAGCAAATGAAAACGCCGGCCAATGGCCGGCGTTTTGCTTTTCAGTTTAAAGCTGAACTCAGACGAAACCGGCTTTCAAACGCTCTGGCGTGAAGGGCGCCTGACGCATGCGTACACCCGTTGCATCATAAATAGCATTGGCAATCGCCGCCATCATGGGACGCATGGAGGGTTCGCCCGCACCACTTGGCTTCACATCTGGACGATTGACGATCACCACATCGATCGTGGCGGGCGCTTCCGTCATATCGAGGATGGGATAGGTCATCCAGTCGACACTGGTCACGCTCTTATTGTCGAATTTGACTTCTTCGTGCAGAGCGCGGCTGGTGCCTTGCACCATATTGCCTTCAACGCACATGGTCAGCAAATGCGGATTGATAACAAGTCCGCTGTCATGGGCAACAGTGAATTTCTTCACCCAGACCTTGCCGCTTGTGCGATTGACTTCAACTTCAGCAACCATGGCCACGCGCGTACCTGAGCGTTGCGAATAGGCAATGCCCTGACCGGTTGCAATATCGCCAACCATTTGCTTGCGCGCGGCAGTATGCGGTTGCCAGCCAGCCTTTTCGGCGGCGGCTTGCACCACGGCCTTGTCGCGTGGATCCGTCAGATAATCGAGACGGAAGGCGACAGGATCGCGGCCGGTTGCAAAAGCCACTTCATCCACGAAGGATTCGCTGGCAAAGGCAATCTGCGGACCGACAGGATCACGCAAATGCGATGTGCGCAGGGGTGAGTTGCGCTCCAGCAAGGGCGCAATAACATCCCAACCTTTGCGACGATTGGCAAAGCCATAGGATTCTTCTGGCGTGCCAAATTGTGGATTGAACTTCAGCGGCACACCAAGCAATTGTCCGGCCAGCGTATGAGCAGGCTGGCTTTCATTGCTGTCGACATCCAGACGCGAAAAGCCCTTGGATTCGAAATGCCAGCCAATCACCTTGCCATCCTTGTCAATGGCAGCGCGCGCCGAATGAACAGAGGCCGGGCCTTTGGGATCCCAACCCGTTCCTTCATGCCGCATGAATTGCAGACGTACTGGCTTCCCCAATTTCTTGGAGATGACAGCTGCCGCAGCTGCCGCATCGCCAGAATCATTGCGGCCATAAGAGCCCGGGCCATTGGCATAAATGCCGCGCACTTTTTCAGCTGGCAGCCCAAGCGAATTGGCAACACCATCGCGGCCAAAATGCGGCTTTTGCGTTGATGTCCAAAGCGTGCTTGTCCCCTCTGGCTTGTAATCAACCACTGCGCAACCCGGTGCCATACTGGCATGGGATTGGAAGGGCCATTCATAATTGGCTTCGACAATTTTTGCGGCGCCTTTGAAGGCCTCGTCAATATTGCCGACATCCGGCAATGTCTCGCGCTTGATCGAAGGAGCTTTACGAATATGGTCGTAAATCGCCTTTTGATCCGGGAAGGGCGGCTTAACATCGCTCCAGGTGACCTTCAGCTTTTGCGAAGCCTTGATCGCATCCCATTCCTTGGGTGCAGTGACGGCCAGAAAAGCATTTTCATGGACGATCTCAACGCCGGGAATATCAGCAACGGAGGCCTTGTCGAAAGACAAGGGCACAGCTCCCGCAATCGGCGGCAAGACCATGCGACCATGCACCATGCCCGGCAATTTAATGTCACAGATATAATCCACTGTGCCCATCACTTTGCCAGCAATGTCACGGCGCGGCGGGGATGTGCCGATCACCTTATGCTCAGCAACGGGCTTGATCTTGCCCTTGCCGGAGACGAATAAGGCATTGCCGATCTGCTTGTTCCATTCCAATTGTGTGTCGAAATGACGCCCGCCAATCAGCTCGCCATAAGAGATCTTCTTCGAGGCATCCGATTTGGCACTAATGACACCATTGACCACGCTCAGTTGATCAGCAGGCACATTGAGCGCTTGCGCGGCCATTTGCACCAATTGATAGCGCGCTTCTGCCGCGGCGCTCTGAATGGCAACGCCACCTTGTTGAATACCGGTTGAGCCAGATGCGCCGCCCTGATTGACGCTGTTGATTGTGTCGCCCTGCACCAGAGTGACTTTTTCAACGGGCACGTCGAGCTCTTCCGCGACCATTTGTATGCAGCCAATATCAGTGCCCTGGCCCATGTCCATTTTGCCCCAATAGGCAGTGACAGTGCCATCGGCATTCACGGTGATATAGCTTGAGAGATTCTCAGGCTTTAAATCAGGCTTGCTGGCAGCGCCAAAAGTTGCTGCTCTGGCGCTGGCTCCCGGCAGCAAAACGGAAACGGTCAGTGAGCCTATGCCTGTGAGAAGTGCGCGGCGATTAATGTTGATCGTCATCTGATCCTCCCTCAGGCTTGTGCCGCGCGCTTGACGGCGCGCATAATGGCCACATGGGTCCCGCAGCGGCATTTCAGGCCACTCAAGGCTTCGCGAATTTGCGCATCATTGGGCTTGGGATTTTTCTCAAGCAAAGCTGCTGAAGTCATCACCCAGCCATTCAGGCAATAGCCGCATTGCGGCACTTGCTCATCAATGAAAGCCTGCTGAATTTTGTGCGGCTTGCCATCCTTGCTCAGGCCAGCCAGCGTTGTGACTTTACCAGCTCCCACTGAATCGACGGGCGTTGCGCAAGAGCGCACAGGCTCGCCATCAATCCACACCGTGCAAGCACCACATTGTGCCAAGCCGCAGCCGAAGCGTGGATTCCTCAATCCGATATCGTCACGCAAAGCATAGAGAAGCGGCATGTCCGGATCTACGTCGATGGCATGCGCCTTTCCATCGACATTCAGTTCGATGCGTTTGGTCAAGTCTCCCTCCTGCGTTTTGACGGGCCATATGCCCTCAGCATCCCTTTGGATGACTTCCTAAAGCATAGGCCAGCCGGCCTCCCAACACCAGAGCTTGGGATAGGTTTGCGAAGAATTTTAAGCTTGCAATGGTCAGAACGGCCTAACGGCCGGCGGTGACCCAGCCAGCATCCACCAGCCAATGCTGGAAGGTCAGCAAAGCCCCCTTATCGGCACAAGTGCCAAAAAGGCCATTGCAGGTTTTGAGTAATTGCGCCCTTTGCCGGAATACTGGATCAAGGGGCAATCCGGCTGCCTGCACGGCGATGGTTGCCAAATGCGGGATTTCGAGAATAGGCACCTCAGGCAGATTGATCTGCGGAGTAAAATTCAGAGCATCCACTGAATAATAAGTGCGAAAGGCCGGAGCCGTCGGGTCCAATTGCCAGGACTTGCCGCCATCGGCAATGGCGACAGGATCATCAATCGGGATTTTGGACAGTGCAGGTTGATGATCGCCATAGCCAACAAAGAGAAATGGCGCATTGGGGAATTGCTCGGCCAGTTGCGCCCGGAAATCATCTCTATCGCGCTTGGCGAGCACCAGACGCCAGAGATATTCGTCAAATTCGACATCGCGATTCCAGCGCAGCTCCTCGCCGGGTTTGACGGCATCTTGTGCAAATCGAAAATCCCAAGGCGTATGGGTAGACATGCTTTGTGCAGCGACAAACTGGGGCTTTGTGCTGCCAGAGTTTTTGGCCCGTTCAAACACCTGACGGACCTGCTCGTAATAAAAGGCATCGCGTTGGCGGTCATCCTGCGCATGATGCACTTTGCGATCTATAATGTGATCAAAGCCGATCGCTTTGTAGAAATTGGCCGAGCCAGCAAAATCAGCGCCTGAGGGATAGACAATCGAAGTCTCATAGCCGCAGGCTTTCAGATATTGCGGCAAGGAATGACGCAAGCGCCCCGTCATGATCTGAATGGCAAAATTGCGCATGCTACCAAAACTATTGGTCGACAGTCCTGTCAGGGCAGAAAAATCAGACAACCATGTGCCACCGCCAAAAGTTTCTACGCGCAGGGGATGAATCTGCCCATCATAAGATTTGTAGAAGGGGTCCAATTCTTGCGGATAGATAAGATTGGGATAGACCCCCGGCGGCATGGCTGATTCATTGAGAAACAGAATAATATTGGGGGGCGTTTTATCCGGAGAACAGCTGATTGCATCAAGCGGAATGGGCCCGGCATTAGCCTGTGCGCTGCTTTCAAAAACCTTGTTGAATTTGAGCAGTTCAGGAATATCGCGCAAGGATGAGAAGAAGGCAGAAAACACCAGCCTGCCATCAGAGAAGAAATCAACATTATTGACAAACAGCGGCCGCAACGATCCGGCCAATAATAAAAGTGCCGCAAGCGTAACGCCTGATCTTTGTTTCCAATTTGCACCCCAGGGACGCTCAAAGCGATAAAGAGCAATCAGCGCTGCTACCAACAGCAGAAAAGCAAATGTGGCAGGGTAAGCAATGCGTGGGAAAGTTTCATAGAAGAAGCGTATTTGGGTGAGATAGCTCAGATAGAATGAAACGTCATAGACATGAAGGTTCATCGCTAGGATTGAATATTTAAAACCTGAGGATACATAAATTGACAGGAAAAAAAGCACATTCAGGCTAAAGGCCAATAGCCAGCGGCGTGTCACACTCAAGAGCACAAGGCAGAGGCCTAAAAAAATACCTGCATCCGCCAGCAAAAAGGGTGGAAAGGTTTCCACAGATACGAAGAACCATCCCCATGCCACTATAGCGCCGGCGACAATCATGTTTGCCCAAGTCAGTCTGGGTCTCATCAGCATGCCCTTAGCCTGCGGCTCGTGATTGGGTTTGGTATCTTGCTCAGAATGATCCATGATTGGATAAGTTTCCGTCCCTGATTGGATGATGTTTGTAGGGCATAATTAGGGCTGATCCAGTGAAAAATACCAAATAGGGTAAACGGTCTCATTTAGCCCATTTCTTGCGTGATAGGGCCAAGACAGGCGTGACTTGAACCAAAGGCCAATCCGCGCCTATTGTCCGGTGGAGAGGCTCTTAAGAGCCTTGAGGGAGGTCATCATGCGCAGAACATTTCTGGCGAGTGCTTTGATTTTGGCTGGACCGGTCTGGGCTATTCTGCCTATGGCTTCTGCTCAGGCCGATGCGGTATCGGATTTCTACACCGGCCCCGGCAAGCAGATGAAAATGATCATCCGCTCTGCGCCCGGCGGTGGCTATGATCAATATGCCCGCCTTCTTGCCCGCTTCATGGGCAAACATATCCCCGGCACGCCCTCCATTCTGCCCGTCAATATGCCCGGCGGTGGCGGTATTGTGGCCGCCAATTATGTGGCCAAAATCGCCCCGCGCGATGGCTCTATCCTCACCATGGTCAGCCAGGGGCTCACCGTTGATCAGGCTTTGGGGCTCAATCCCAGTTTTCAGGCCGATCTGCGCGAGTTCAACTGGGTTGGCAATATGAGCAATTCCAGCCAGGTACTCGCTGTCTGGCATACCTCCAAAACAAAGACGTTGGAAGATGCCCGCAATCGCGAGACCTTGATTGGCTCCACAGGGGCTGGTTCAATCTCAACGCAATTGCCGGTCATCTACAACAATCTCCTGGGCACGAAATTCAAAATCATCGCCGGTTATGGCGATGGCAAGGATGTCGATCTGGCAATGGAGCGCGAGGAGGTCGAGGGCAGGGGCGCTAATCCCTGGGTCAGTTATCAGGCCCAAACGCCGCGTTTCATCACCGACAAGCTGATCATTCCGCTCATTCAGGCGGGATTGGTGAAGGATCTGCCGAATGTGCCTTTCCTAAAAGAAATGGCGCGGCGGCCGGAGGATCAACCGGTATTGGATTTCATGTCCAAAGCCATTGCCGTGGGTCGTCCTGTTGCCACGACGCCCGGCGTGCCAGCTGATCGTGTGGCGGCTTTGCGTAAAGCCTTTGACGCAACTTTGAAAGATCCTGAATTCATCAAGGAAGCGGAAACCCAGCGCGCAGAAATCAATGCTATGTCTGGTGCCGAATTGGCCCAGATCATCAATGAAGTGATCTCCGCACCACCTGCAGTCCTTGCGCAAGTTAAGAAGGCGCTCGAATCCAAGGATGTGCAGGAAGATCTGCCCAAGAAGAATTAGACCAAACAAACCAAGCTCACACTCACTCCCTCACAGAGGCCATAATGGATTTTCAGCTTCCCGAAGAATTGCGCATGCTCAAGGATCAATTGCGTCGCTTCGTCGATACGCAAATGATACCGGTCGAGCGCGAAACCTGTGAAGGTCAGGAGTTGAAGCCGGAATATCGCCAGAAATTCGAATCCCATATTAAAGACATGGGGCTTTGGATGATGGATGTTCCGGCTGAATTTGGCGGCGGTGATATGGGCCTTTTGGCCTGTGTCGTGGTCTGGCAAGAGCTGGCGCGCACCATTGCTTTGCCATCTCGCGGCGGCAGTATTTTAGGCCCGAATGTACGCGCTATTCTCTATTCTCTCGAAGGCGAGATGAAGGAGAAATATCTTCTTCCCGTTTTGCGCGGAGAGAAACGCGCCTGCTTTGCCCAGACAGAACCTGATGCGGGCTCTGATCCCGGCAGCATGCGCACGACAGCTGTGCGGCAGGGCGATCATTATGTGATCAATGGCACAAAGCGCTTTATATCTGGCGCTGGCAAATCTGACTTCATGCAATTAATGGCAGCAACGGATCGCTCGAAAGGGTCAAAAGGCGGCATATCCTGCTTTCTCGTTGATTTCGACACGCCAGGCGTCAAGCTCGGCGCGCGTTATAATACGATGATGGGCGACCAGCCTTGGGAGATTATTTTCGATAATGTGAAGGTCCCCGTCTCGCATCGCGTGGGCGGTGAGGGCGAGGGCTTCAAGCTGGGACAGAAATGGTTGGGTGTTGGCCGCGTGAGCCATGGCGCCCGCGCATTAGGCGTTGCTGAGCGCTGTCTGGAACTTGCGACATCTTATGCTAAGCAGCGTGTGACCTTTGGCAAGCCCCTTGCGGATCGTCAGGGCATTCAATGGATGCTCGCCGATATGTATATTGAATTACAGGCGGCGCGCCTGCTGGTTTATAATGCCGCCTGCCAGATTGAAGCCGGGCAGGATGCCCGCACCGATGCCTATATCTGCAAATATTATGCAGATGAAATGGCGTTCAAGGCGGCCGATATGTGTATGCAGATTCACGGTGGCATTGGCCTGACCACAGATCTGCCTATTGAAAAATTCTGGCGGCAACAGCGCTCTTATCGCATCACTGAAGGCGCTAGCGAAGTGATGAAGACAGTCATCGCCCGCCATGTGCTTAAAGCCTATTAATTCTCGGATTATCCAAATGAAGCTGGCAGGCTATCTTCATTTGGATAAGGCAAATCCGGCAATCTTTTTGTAATTGTCGGACAGCGCCCGCAATTCATCTTGGGTGATATATTTATCAAGATCATCAAACGGGCGATCGCCAACCAGATCTTCAACCTTGATGTTGATGAAGTCAGGCGGATTTGAGCGATTAGTTAGCACCACTTTATTGGCAGGGCCTACTCTGAGAGAATCATAGGCTTTCAGGGCGCTGACAATATCCGGTTCACGGGCCAGACAATCGGCCAATGTGCGCGCATCAATCGCGCCTTGGGCCGAGCCGTTTGAACCGCGCGGATACATGGGATGAGCCGCATCGCCAGCCAGTGTCACACGGCCAAAAGTCCATTGATCAACAGGATCTTTATCAACCATGGGATATTCAAGGATCATTTCAGAATTGCGGATCAAGGCTGAGACATCCAGCCAGTCGAAGGTCCAATCTTTGTAGATATGATGGAAGTCTTCAAGCTTGCCTGCTTCGTTCCAATCATTTTTATGAAATGTGCTGCCTTCAATCTCCGCCATCCAATTGATCAGCTGATTACCCTGTCCATCCACATCATTGATGATGGGATAAATGACAATCTTGCCAGTTCTGATCGAGCCCACGCGCATATAGCTGCGCCCGGAAAGTATGGGCTTATGGCGAGTAATGCCGCGCCATGTGTTAATCCCGCCAAAGGCTATCGCATCGTCAGGATAGAGCTGTTTGCGGATGACCGAATTTATGCCATCGCAGGCAATCAGCGCATCTGCGCGCACTGAGGGGCGGCGCTGTCCCGAGGCAGTCTCAAAATGTGCCGTGATGCCGCTGTCATCCTGTTCAAAGCCGATGCATTTATAATCAGTGAGAATGTGATCTGCACCAAGCCGCTGGCGTGCAGCCTTGAACAGCGTGAGGTGCAAGCGGCCCCGATGAATGCCAACTTCAGGCACATCATAGCCTGCGTGACGGCCACGCGGCTCTTTATAAATCAGCTGACCGAACCGATTGAAGAAGCAGCTGTCCAGATTTTCGATCCCTTGCGCTTCCAATTCTTTATCTATGCCAAGAGCGGTAAATTCCTTCATCGCATGAGGCAGAATTGTAATACCAACGCCGATTTCTTTGACTTCGGGTGCGCGTTCAAAAACTGTGCAGGAAATGCCAAGACGATGCAGGTTGAGAGCTAGTGAAAGTCCGGCAATTCCGCCGCCTGCAATGGCAATATGCATGGTGATTTCCTGTCAGCGTTGAGAGTTGATGTGAAGGCCAAATGCAAGCCTTTTTGCAAGCTCAATAATAATTATGATGAGATCCAAACACCCATTGGGCGCGCAGCGTATCTTTAGGCCAGCGTTTGGGCCGCAAGGGCATTTCCTCATGCCAGGGGCGCGGCTCCCAATAGCCTAACTCCTCATCCCGCATCTGATCCATTTCGCAGAACATCTCAATGCGCAATTGATCGGGATTGCGATGATAGGCGGCAACATTATGGCCCACCACATGGCGGATCGGCCCCCACAGCAGAGGTATATTATTGCGCGTGAGAGTCTCACAGGTGCGATGCATATCGCTCCAGTCGCGCACCTCAAAGGCAATGTGATGAAGCGCAGGCTGATCATAGCGCACGAAATTAATGGTGTGATGATCGGGCGAACAGCGCAGAAAGGCGAAATGATCACCCATCCAATCTGACACACGAAAACCCAGCACATCCGTGTAGAAATTCACCAATTTATCGACATCTTCAACCCGATAAGCTACATGGCCGAATTTCAGCGGGCTTATGCCGCGCTCGGCCTTTTCTTGGGGGTGAAAGTGATAATCGGCATAGACTTCGATCAACGTGCCCTTGGGATCTGTGAACACCACAGCCTCACGCACGCCGCGCGAAATATCTGAGCGACGCTCAGCCTTCACGCCATGCTTTTGCAGATTTGCAATCAATTCGCCCAGATCAGAGCCAGGGTTCACTTGAAAGGCAAGGCGCAAGAGGCGGACATCAGGATCGCGCTCAAGGCATATAGCTTCTTGTCCAAGCTTGGTGGCGAATAAGACTTGATTGGCACTGCGCTCGATCAAAGTCAGGCCAACAACATCTCGCCAATATTCAATCTGTCGGTCGAGATCGGGAGTGGAGAAAGTGGCATGTCCAAGACGTTTGACCTGAATCATGTTTCTCTCCTGCCTGCTCTATCCCCGCTTGATTAGTCTTGCTTGCCCGGCACGATCATCCAAAGACCCGGCAGCAAAACACCCGCCAGCAAGGTCTTCAGCAAAGTTGCGAGCAAAAAGGGCTCGGCCCCGGCATAATAAGCGGTTGGCCAGCCAATCATCATAGCCAGCCAGCCAAGGCCGCAGGCAAAGATCAGCGCATGACCAATGGTCATGACGGCAAGCAATTTAGGGATTGAGCGATCCAGCCCGCGTTCTGCACATAAGCCGACAAAGGCAGCTGCAATCAAAAAGCCGACGAGAAAGCCGCCTGTTGGTCCCATCATATAAGCAAGGCCCACGCCTTTTTCCGGCGTGCCTGCAAAAACAGGCAAACCAAGCGCACCTTCAAGCAAGTAAAGGGCAATCGTTGCGCTCGCCAGACGGCTGCCATAAGCAGCCCCAAGAACGAGCACCACCAAAGTCTGCAGTGTCAGAGGTACGGGATAAAAGGGCACTTGCACTTTGGCTGAAACCGTCAAGGCAACCGTTCCACCAAAAGCCAGCATCATCAGCCGGGCTGTGCGGGTAGCATTGGCTTGCGCAGCAGGCCAGAGGGCCGAGGCGAGGGTGGAGAAATGATCCTGCCGCATGTGTCGCTCCTTTTAGGCTCCCTTGGGAGATGGCTTTCAACTTGCCTTCACGTCTATAGCTGCATTGATGTATAAATTCTCGCAGCCCAACCCGCAAGGCGGGCCACAGCTTTTAGACAAGGTGCCGCATTATGAGCGATCAGTCTAAGGACGACATCATTTTTGATCGCACCTTGCTTGCCGATCCGGGGTTGGTGCAAAGCCTTTCGCCGCTGGTGCGCCGTGTGCTGGCCCCCAATAAGGGCCCTTTCACTTTTACTGGCACTTGTACTTATATTTTAGGCAAAGGCCATCTGGCCCTGATTGATCCTGGTCCCGATGTGGCCGAGCATATCGAGCTTTTGCTGATGCAATTGCGGGGGGAGAGCATTGATCACATCGTCATCACACATACCCATCGCGATCATTCGCCCGCCGCACGCGCCATTAAGGCAGCCACAGGGGCTAAAATCATCGGCTGTGCGCCTCATCAGCCCGATCAAACTAAGACCATAGGGCGCATTGATGCCAGCCATGATCTTGATCATCTCCCAGATCTCATCATGCAAAATGGCGATGTGCTGAGCGCTGATGGTTTTCATCTCGAAGCCATTGCTACTCCGGGCCATGCATCAAACCATTTATGTTTTGCTTTGCCGGAAGAAAACAGCCTTTTCTCCGGCGATCATGTGATGGCCTGGTCCACCACCATTGTCGCGCCGCCTGACGGTAATATGGCCGATTATATGGCTTCGCTTGAAAAACTTAGATCTAGAGGAGAACATATCTTCTGGCCCGGTCATGGCGGTCCTGTTCAAGATCCACAAAGATTCATGCGGGGCCTTGCCCAGCATAGACGCCAGCGTGAAGCGGCTATCCTCAAATGCCTTGCATCAGATCAGGGGACAATCGCAGAAATCGTCGCACGTATTTACGAAGGCATTGACCCACGCCTCACCATGGGCGCATCACTGTCAGTTCTGGCGCATCTGGAAGATTTGCTGAACCGCAATTTCATTGAGGCAGAATCTGGTCATGCCAGCCTTGATGGGCATTATAAATTGAAAGGGGGCTAGCAATCTGGTTTGGCAGTTTGCTAACCCCCGAAGAGAGTCCGGCTATAACTAAAGCTCAGTTGAGGCGCGACTTCAGCGAGCCAATATCTTTCATGATCAGCTCATTGGCGAGCGGGCCTTGCACTTTGTCATGTAGAATGATTTCGACAGCCTTGATAGCAGCATCCGCCGCAGCGGCGCGAACCTCTGAACGCGCCTGCGATTCAGCCATGGAGATCTTTTCTTCTGCCTGCTTGGTGTGACGATCAACAAAGTCGATCATGCGATTGGTTGCATCGCGCATCAAAGCTTCGGCATCTGCCTTGGCTTTCGCAATGATCGCATTGGCTTCGCTCTCAACTTCCGTGCGTTTCTTTTCATAGGAAGCGAGCACAGCGGCCGCCTCTTCGCGCAGGCGCTTGGCTTCAGCCAATTCATTGGCAATGCTTGTGCTGCGGCCATCAAGGGCAGCAAGCAATTGTCTGTGCACACCTAGATAGCCCAAAAGGCACACAAACAGCACAAAGCCAAGAGCGACAAAGAATTCTGCATCAAGACTCATGGATCATTCTCCCTTTCGTCTTAGATTTTTGTCGTAGCCGCAATCGCGGCCTTGAGCTGGGAATATTCCGGCGACTGGCCAGTGATCTGTTGGACAATGTCTGCCGCCGCATCGCTGGCGATCTCACCGACATTTTCCATTGCATGCACTTTGGCATCGTGGATGCGCGCTTCAGCAGCTGCCAGCTTGGCGCTCAATTCACCCTGCAATGTTTTGCGCTGGGCAATCGCATCAGCCGCAATCTTGTCGCGCACTTGCTGTGCTGTGGTTGTGGCTTGCGCCTTGGCATTGGCGAGAGTCTCTTCATAAGCCGCTGCCGTGGCATCCACTTTGGCACGCATGGCATTGGCTTGTTCAAGATCGCCGGAAATTTTGGCTGCACGCGTCTCAAGAATATGAGCAACACGTGGCCTGTCTCTTATACACATCTGACGCTGCCGACG
>OMIJ01000122.1 GCA_900299065.1 Hyphomicrobiales bacterium | reverse complement strand
GCGTTAGCGGGTTATTTTCTCAATGAGCAGGTGCGTTTGCGCCAATGGCTCGGGCTCTTGCTGGGGCTGGGCGGTGTGGCTCTGGTGGTCAATTCCAAGCTTGCACTTGGGCTTGGCACGCCAGAGGGGATGGCATTATCGTTTCTTTCGGCTCTGTTTATGACAACAGGCACGCTCTGGCAGAAGCGCTTTGGCAATAGCATGGATCTGCGCACAGGTTCGGTTATTCAATTTACAGCCTCTGCAATTGTCCTGGCGCCGCTGGCGTTTTGGCTGGAGGGTTGGCGCGTGGACTGGACAGGGCATTTCATTGGTGCGCTGGTCTGGCTCTGTCTTGTTCTCTCGATTGGAACCATCAGCCTTTTGTTCATTCTCATTCGTCGCGGCGCTTCAGTGGAAGTGGCAAGTCTGTTCTTTCTCGTTCCACCCTGTACGGCTTTGTTTGGCGCTTTGATGTTTGATGAGCAATTGACAGGAATTGTGCTGGCCGGAATGGCCCTTGTCGCCATTGGCGTTGTGATGGTGACGTGGAAGGCGAAAAAATCCAGCTGAGTGAAAACGGATTGTGATTAATCTTTACGCTTCTGACGCAGGGCAAACCAGATGAAGAAGAGCGCCAGAGTAGCCGCCAGACCGAACCAGGTCAGCGCATAAGAGAGATGATTATTCTGGATGTTGATCTGTGTCGCGCCACCTTCCGGCAGGCCGCCGGGCACAGCCATGGCCTCTGCGTCGATCGCAAAAGGAGCCAGTTTGTCGAGCTTGAGGGCAGCGCCTATGGCCTTTGGGTCTCGCGTATACCAGAGCCCTTTGGCAGGGTCATCGGCGGGTGTGAAAAGATTTCGCTCTTCCGTGCTGCGCATCAATCCAGTGATTGTCTGGAGCCCGCTGATCTGGCCTTGCGCCCGGCTGGCGGGATCCTTGGCCTCAAGCGGAATGAAGCCACGATTGACGAGCACGCTTTGCCCGGAAGCGAGCAGAAGGGGCGTGATCACATGATAGCCCGGTCCATCGGGCCGCTTGGTCAGTTTGCCAGTGGCGCGAAAGATCAGCACTTCTCTGGAATGATCAAAAGTGCCGGCGAGCGTTACGCGTCTATATTCATAATCCTCAGGGCTGAGATCCGCCCATTGGGAGGGCTCTGGAAGGGCTGTGGGAGGCGCCTGGACGCGTTCAGCAATCCGGGCAAGGATTGCCTCCTTCCAGGCCAAACGGTTCATCTGCCAGCTTCCCAGGCTAATCAAAATCACAATTCCTGATACCGCCAGCAGTCCAGGCAAGACCAGAGAGCGCTGCGGGTTTGCGGATGCGCCGGTTTGATCTGCCATGCTTATTGCTCCAGACGGCCCTGCTCAGCCTTGTTCTTATATTGCAGAGACACCAACAGGCTTTTGAGCGGGCGCAAGAGACCCAGACAGACAATCAAGGTCAGCGGCAGGAAAATGACGAGATGCAGCCAGATTGGCGGCTCATATTTCATCTCAACCCATAGTGCGAGACCGACGATGAGAAAGCCCGCAAACAGCATCACAAAGACGGCAGGACCATCACCGGCATCGGCAAATTTATAGTCAAGACCACAGACTTCGCATTGCGGAGCCAGATCGAGAAAGCCGTTGAACATTTTGCCCTTGTTACAGCGTGGGCATTTGCCCAGCACGCTGCTGGCAAAAATTGAGGATGCGGATTGGTGTGTCTCTTGTGTCATGGGTTCATCCGGATATGGCTCTAAAGAAGTAGAACTTTGATGCCCGATGCGCAAATGGGTGGATTTGCAAAAATCTAGGGGCAGGAACCAAAAGAAAAGGGCGGCTCGCGCCGCCCTCAATCCTATGGAACGCTTTAAGCGTTCAATGATGTGTTGCAATCGTTCCGTTCCAATTGCCCCAGACATAAATGCAGGCAAACAGGAACAGCCAGACCACGTCAACGAAGTGCCAATACCAGGCGGCAAATTCAAAGCCCAAATGCTGCTTGGGGGTGAACTGGCCCTTATTGGCGCGCAGCAGGCAGACGAGCAGGAAGATGGTGCCGACCAGAACATGGAAGCCATGGAAGCCTGTTGCCATGAAGAAGGTCGCGCCATAGATCGAGCCTTTGAAGCCGAACGGCGCATGCGCATATTCATAAGCCTGAACACAAGTGAAGATTGCGCCCAGCAGAACAGTCAGAATGAGACCTTTTGTCAGTGCAGAGCGATCATTGTGCAGCAGGCCGTGATGGGCCCAGGTCACAGTCGTGCCGGAGGTCAGCAGGATCAGCGTATTCAACAGCGGCAATTGCCAGGGATTGAACACTTCCGTTCCTTGCGGGGGCCAATGGCCGCCGGTGAATTCGACGCGCGCAGCCTGAATGGTTTCATTGAAGAACAGGCTGGCATCAAAAAAGGCCCAGAACCAGGCGACGAAGAACATCACTTCTGAGGCAATGAACAAGATCATGCCATAGCGGTGGCTGATCTGCACCACGCGGGTATGATCGCCTGTCTCGGCCTCATGTACCACATCAGACCACCAAGAGAGCATCACATACAGAATGCCGATGAAGCCGGCGATAAACAGGTATCCACCCATTTTAATGCCGAATAGCGCTAGGCTCTTCATCCACATAATCGCGCCAACGGCGGTGATGAATGCAGCTATGGAGCCAACCAAAGGCCATGGGCTCGGGTTGACGAGGTGGTAATCGTGATTGGGTTTGGCGTGACCGTCAGCCATGGTCTGGTTCCCCTGTTTCATCTTCTGTCGTGCATGACGCCGATGTTTCATTCGCCATCATGTCAGGCCTGATTGACCCTTTGCCGTTTTTGCCGCTGCCGGTCAAGGCAGGGCGATATTCAGAGTTGTGCTGTGCCCTTTTCCTCGCTGGCAGCAAAGGGCTTGGCCGTTACCGGCTTGGCCTTTTTGGCTGCAAAGAAAGTATAAGACAAAGTCACGCTC